>JBHYGP010000223.1:0-22447 GCA_051858935.1 Sphingomonas sp. | reverse complement strand
CATGGCACACCACGAACACATCGGGCTGGCTGCCATGGAGCAGCCCCAGCGAGACGGCGGCATAGGCCGGGTGGGTGAGCGCACCCTGACCCTCGATCACGTCCCAATGGTCGGGCGCGGCGTCGGGCGACAGCATCTCGGCCGCGCCCGCCTCGAAATCGGAGACGACTGCGTCCATCGGTACGCCGCCGCCCGCGATCATGATTCCCGTCTGGCCGGTCGCACGGAAATCGGTGGCGACGCCACGCGCCTCGAACGCCCGCCACAGCGCCAGCGCGGTGTATTTCTTGCCGAGGGCGCAATCGGTGCCGACGGTAAGCAACCGCTTGCCGCTGCGCTTGCGCCCGGTGCCGACCGGGATGTCAGCCGGCGGCACGCGCACATCGATCAGGCGACGCCCCAGTTTCTCGGCGACATGAGCAAGGCCGGGTATCTCGGACAACCGCACATGCATCCCGCTGACCAGGTCCAGCCCCGCCTCAAGCGCGTCGAGTAACGCCGCGCGCCAGCTTTCGGGAATTACCCCGCCCGGATTGGCGACGCCGATCACCATCGCGCGCGCCCCGCGCGCCTGCGCCTCCGCCGGGGTCATCGCGGTCAGGCCGGTGGTGACGTCCGCCTCGGGCAGCGCATATTCGCCGACGCACCGCTCGGGCGCCCAGTCGCGCAAGCCATACGCGGTCTTGGCAAAGCCCGGCTCGGTCGTATCGCCCAGGAACAGCAGATAGGGCTGCGGCAGCGCCAGCGCGTCGAAATCGGGTCCGTCGGCGGGAACGGACAGGGTGGTTACATTCCCCATGATCAGCCGCCCCAGGTCGCGGTCAGCAGCCGCTGGAAATTGCCGCCCAGCACCGCCTTGATGTTCGCATCGGAATAGTTGCGCCGGATCAGCTCGTCGGCCAGCGCATACATCTTGAGCGGGTGGTCGAACCCGTCCACGTCGATCTTCTCGCGAAAGGCGTAACTGTCCTTGTAAGCGCCGCGCAGCATCTTGTTCATCTCCGGTGAGGTGTCGTCATAGCCATAGAGGTCGGAATCGGTGCCGATCCCGACATGCTCGATCCCGGTCAGCTTCACGACATGGTCGATATGGTCGGCATAATGGCGGATGGTGGTCGGGTCGGTCTTGCTGATGAAGTTGCGGACCCCGGTAATGCCCATCACCCCGCCCTTGGCCGCCATCGCCCTGATCGCTTCGTCGGTCTTGACGCGCGGGTGATCGACCAGCGCGCGGCAATTGCTGTGTGTGATCGACAACGGCTTGGCCGAGATGGCGATGGCGTCGAGCGTCGTGCGGTCGCCGCAATGCGATACGTCGACCAGCATCCCGACATCGTTCATCGCCTTGATGATCTCGGCGCCGAAATCGCTGACGCCTCCATCGACGCGGTCGGTCGATCCCGATCCGATCCGGTTCTGCGAATTATAGGTCAGCTGCGCACAGCGCTGGCCCAGGTCGTAGAAGGTCTTGACGTCGGCCGGACGCAGGAAATGGTCGGCATTTTGCAGCCCCATGATCACCGCGACCTTGCCGTCCTTCTTGGCGCGCAGGATGTCGGCGAATGTGCTCATCCCGGTCAGGACATGGCTGTTGCGCGCGACATAATTGCCCCAGATCGCGAAGAAGTTGAACGCCGCTTCCTTGGCGTTCGGGCCGCCCAGCCCGACCGCATGATGGATCGCGCTGATCCCGCTGGCGCGGAAATCGGCGACCATCTGGTCGCTCATCGGCGCGGCATAGAATTCGGGACTGAAGTCGATCTTGATCGGGGCGAGCATGTCGACGACGACCGACTGGCGGACCAGTTCGATCGCGCGCTTCGAATAGCTGCGCCCGGTGACCGGATCGACCTGAAAGCTGGCGCGCGCGATATGCGGCGCGGCAATTGCAGCGACCCCCAGCCCGCTTATGGCCTGACGACGAGAAACCCGCATTGCCCCATCTCCCGAATTTTCTGATAAGGACGCTATCGTCCCAAATGGAGAAGGTCAACCGTCCCGCGCTATCCAAACGCTGTCGGCAACCGGGCCTGAACGGCTTGACCGTGCGCCGTCACCCTTAACTCAAGAGAATCAGCGGGATAATTGCCCAAACGACGCTCGATAGGAAATATATTGTCCTGATCAAGACAATGTGTCACTTTTCTTTCCGTGGAGAGGATGGCCGCCCGAGAGGCAGGCCAACAAAGGGGAGAAGACATGCGCAAGGTCGTTTCGAATCTGGGTCGCGGATTTGCTCGGGGGAGCAGTGCCGCTGCACTCGTCACCGCGTTACTGGTTGCCGCACCGTCACTCGCGCAAACCGCGCCGGCGGAGGCTGATGAGGCTGCTGCCGAAGACGATGTCGTCGTCGTCACCGGATCGCGCATCGCGCGCGCCGGCTTCGATCAGCCGACACCAACGACCGTGCTGGGCGAAGCCGAACTGCGGCAGGGCCAGCGCCAGAATTTGGCGCAGGTGCTCAACGACTCGCCCTCCTTCCGCCCCACTGTCACGCCGCAGGTTTCGGTCGGCAACACCTCCAGCGGCACCGCGCCGGTCGATCTGCGCGGTCTTGGCGGCAACCGGACGCTGACCCTGGTCAACAAGCGCCGCTTCGTCGGCAACAACAACCTCAACTACGTCCCGATGGGCATGGTCGAGCGGGTCGAGGTGGTGACCGGCGGCGCATCGGCGGCGTGGGGCTCCGACGCGGTTGCAGGGGTTGCCAACATCATCCTCAAGGACAGCATCAAAGGCATCACCGTCGGCGGGGTCAGCGGCATTTCGTCGCGCGGCGACGGCGCGCGCTATGGCGGCGACATCACCGCTGGTACGTCGTTCGCCGATGGGCGCGGACAGATCATGTTCAGCGCCGAATATGTGAAGGACGAATCGATCCCCGATCGCAATTCGCGCGACCGGCTGGGCAGCGCGGGGATTGTCCGGTTGAACCCGACCTCGACCACCGACCTGCGCCAGATCCTCGTCGCGGACGTCAATTACGGCAACCAGACGCCCGGCGGCCTGATCACCACCGGCGTGCTGGCCGGGCAGATGTTCAACAGCGACGGGACGCTCAGCACCTATGGCGCGGGCACGTCGCTCAACGCCAACCCGGCGGTCCGCTTCCCGTCGCAGGTGCTGGGCGGAACCAGCGCAATCGGCCTGTACGACGTCATCGCGGTTACCACGCCGGTCGAACGGATCAGCACCTATGGCCGCGCCACCTATGATTTCGGCGCAGTGAAGCTGTGGGCGGACGTCACCTATGGCCGGTCCAAATCGACCTATGCCTTTCTTCCCGATATCGGCCTTGGTCCGCAGACGATTCAGGCGACGAACCCGTTTCTGTCGCAATCGATCCGCACCACCCTGGCCAATGCCGGGGAGACCAGCTTTACCCTCGGTCGTTTCTTCACGGGTCCGTACAGCCTGATCTATGACGGCACGCGTGAGCAGAAAGAGGGCGCGATCGGGATCGACGTCGATCTTGGCGGTACCTGGAAAGCCAGCGCGCATTTCAGCCATGGCGAGGTCGATCAGGCGCAGCGCATCCGCAACGCGCGCATCGTCTCGCGCTTCAACAACGCGGTCAACGCGGTGTCGAGCGGCGGCCAGATCGTCTGCGGCATCAACGCCGATGCCAGCACCGCCAATGACGATGCGGCGTGCCGTCCGCTCAACCTGTTCGGCCTCAACGCCGCCTCGCCCGAGGCGCTCGCCTATATTCGCGGTACCCAGCAGAACGACACGAAGAACAAGCTCGACGCCGCCTCGGTCGAGGTACAGGGCGACTTGTTCTCGCTCTGGGCCGGGCCGGTGACGGTGGTGCTCGGCGCGGAAGGGCGCTGGGAAGAGCAGCGCTCGGTCAGCGGGGCGCTCGATCTCGCCGGCGCGTTCGGGCCGCTCAACCTGTACGGCTCGCCGGTCAGCGGCGGCTATGACGTGCAGGAGGGCTTCGGCGAAGTCGCGCTTCCGTTGTTGAATGTTGAGGGCGCGGCCAAGGTCGACCTCAATGGCGCGGTCCGCTATTCGGACTACAGCCGCAGCGGCGGCATCTGGTCGTGGAAGGGCGGCGCGACGGCGAACCTGTTCGACTCGCTGCTGTTGCGCGGCACGCGCTCGCGCGACATTCGCGCGCCAACCATCACCGAGCTGTTCTCAAGCAGGGCAATCAATGTGGGCCCGCTGGTCGATCGCGATACCGACGGGCGGGCGGCGGCCAATGCGGCCTATAACCCGACCCCGGCAGCCGTGACCACGTTTAGCGGCGGCAACCCAGATCTGGTGCCCGAAATCAGCTACACCACGACGCTGGGGGCGACCTTCTCGCCAAAATTCCTGCCCGGCTTCAACCTGTCGGTCGATTTCTACGACATCGAGATCCAGGGCGCGATCAGCACCTTGTCGGGGTCGAACCTTACGCTCGCTTGCCGCAACGGTAACACCGCCGCCTGCGCCCGCATCACCCGCGACGCGACCGGCACGGTGACCGAAGTCCGCTCGAACTCCCAGAATATCGCGGTGTTCGAAACCAGCGGCTTCGATATCGAGGCATCCTATGTCTTCCGCATGTCGGCGATCGCCAACATTCCGGGGACGATGCGGATCCGCGCGCTCGCGACGCATGTCCGCGACTTCGTGGTCGATACCGGCGTGTCGCGGGTCGATACGGCGGGCGATGTCGGCGCGGGCACGGGCAACGCCATTCCCAGCTGGCGCGGCATTCTCAGCTTCGCCTATCAGAATGAAGTGCTGGGGCTCGATGCGCGCGTCCGCTATGTCGGTGCGGGCAAGTTCAACAGCCAGCTCGACCAGTCGGTCAACCCGACCGGCTATCTGGTGAACAACGATATCGGCGCTTATACCTATCTCGACCTCGGCGCCCGGGCGAAGGTGATGGACCGCCTCACCCTGTCGCTCAACATCAACAACGTGCTCGACCAGAAGCCGCCGCTCAGCCCGGTCGGCCCGGTCTTCTACGACGCGGTCGGCACCTATTTCACCTTTGGCGCCCGCCTGAACTTCTGATCCCGTCTCAAGCAGGGCGGAGTGGCCCGGACATCGCAGCATGTCCGGGCCGTTTTGCGTGCGGACCCGATGCGCAGCCCTGCGCGTTGGCGTGTCGTGACCGAAATGATCGACCGCCATTTCGCCCGCCTCCGCGCGCGGCACAGCCTCGACAACGAGGAGGAGCAGGCGATCCGCGCCCTGCTCGGCGACCCGCACGACGTCCCCGCCCATCGAACCTTCATCGACGCGGGAACGCGGCTCGACCGCAGCATCCTGATCCTCGACGGCATCGCGGCGCGCTACAAGGATCTGAGCGACGGCCAGCGCCAGATCACCGCGCTCCACGTCCCCGGCGATTTCGCCGACCTGCACAGCTTTACCCTGAAACGGCTCGACCATTCGCTGATGGCACTGACCCGCTGCCGCATCGCGCCCGCGCCGCACGCGCGCATTGCGGAGATGATCGAGCGCTTTCCCCGGCTCGGGCGGCTCTACTGGTTCTCGACCAATCTCGACGCGTCGATGCATCGCGAATGGGTGTTGTCGATGGGCGCGCGCGACGCGCTGAGCCGCATCGCGCATCTGTTCTGCGAGCTGCAGGTGCGGTTGGGGCTTGTCGGGCTCGCCGACGCGTGCGGCTATGCGCTCGACCTCAGCCAGACCGATCTTGCCGAATGCCACGGCCTGACCCCGGTTCACGTCAATCGCTCGCTGCGCCGTCTGCGCGAGATGGGGGTGCTGACCTTCCGCTCCGGCCGGGTCGAGATCACCGACCCGTCAGCGTTGCGCACGATCGCCGAGTTCGACCCGGACTATCTCTACCTTGACCCAGACCCGCTCTAACAAGGGTTAGCCAGGCATCGCCGTCCAGCGCGCTACGCCTCCGCCGAACCAGGAGGACGCGTCATGGAACCCGATCTCGATTATTACCGAACCCGCGCCGCCGAGGAGCGCGCGCGTGCGCAAGCTGCCACCGATCCGGCGGTCCGCGCCGCCCACAAGGCGATGGCCGAGCGCTATGAGCGCGTGGCTGCCGGCGAGAAACTGACACTGGGTATCGTCGAGCGCGGCTGATCGCGAACGGTAGATGCGACAAAATGGTATGAAGACCCCTTGATGTGTTCCGACCAATTGGTTAGTCCAATGGGTATAGAGAATAGATTGAGGGGATCGGGATGCGGATTGCGGCGCTCATTGCCTGTGCGGTGCTGGCCGCGCCGATGCCCGCCTTCGCCGCCGACCATCTGGTCGCCGATCCCGCCGCCTATGCCGCTGCCGTCAAGAAAGCCAAGCCGGGCGACACGATCATCCTGCGCGACGGCGTGTGGCGCGATTTCCAGATCGTCTTCACCGGGCGCGGCACCGCCGACAAACCGATCACGCTGACCGCGCAGACGCCCGGCGGGGTGATCCTGTCGGGTCAGTCGAACCTGCGCATCGGCGGCGCGCATCTCGTCGTCTCCAACCTCGTCTTCCGCGACGGATACTCCCCGACCAAGGAGCTGATCGCCTTCCGCCGCGATTCGAAGACACCTGCATCGCACACCCGCCTGACCGGCATCGTCGTCGATCGCTTCACCAATCCCGATCGCCGCGCCGAGGATCACTGGGTCGCAATCTACGGCACCGATAACCGCGTCGATCACAGCTGGTTCGCGGGCAAGGGCAATGGCGGCGTCACCCTCGCGGTCATCCGCCCCAAGGGGCAGCCGCAAGAAAACCGCGCGCGCATCGACCATAATTTCTTCGGCCCGCGCCCGCCGCTCGGCTCGAACGGCGGGGAGACGATCCGCATCGGCACCAGCGACGAATCGCTGAGCGATTCCAGGTCGATCGTCGAGAATAACTGGTTCGAAGGCTGCGATGGCGAGGTCGAGATCGTCTCGGTCAAATCGGGCGGCAACATCATCCGCAGCAACATGGTCGTGGAGTCGCAGGGCGCGATCGTGCTGCGCCACGGCAACGGCAATCTGGTCGAGCGCAACATCTTCCTCGGGCGCGGCAAGGCCTCGACCGGGGGCATCCGGGTGATCAACCGCGACCAGATCGTGCGGCACAATTATCTCGAGAACGTCACCGGCACCTCGTTCCTCAGCGCGATTGCGGTGATGAACGGCGTCCCGGACTCGGCGGTCAATCGCTATCATCAGGTCGCCAATGCGGTGATCGAGCGGAATACGATCGTCGACGCCGCGCGTATCACCTTCGGCGCGGGCGCGGATGCCGAACGCAGCGCACCTCCGGTCTCCAGCCGGTTCACCAGCAATTTGATCTACACAGCATCGGGCAAAGACATTGTCCGGGTCGAGGGCGATGTGTCGGGCATCGCCATGACCGGCAACGTCCAGTCCGGCCCGGTGCCCAAGGGGCTGACCGGCTTTGCCCAGAGCGACATCAAGCTCGTCCGCGCCGCAAACGGCCTGCTCTATCCCGCCGATCCCGCGCTCGCCGCCACCGGCGCCCCGCGCGACCTGGTGATGCTCAAGCGCGAGGATGCCGGCCCGGCCTGGTATCCCAAGGACGCCCCCGCCAGCACCGGGCGTACGCTCGACGCCGCGCCCGGCGCGCTGGCGCAGGCGGTGGCGCAGTCCGGCCCCGGCGACACGATCCGCATCGCCCCCGGCACCCACCGCGTCACTGCGCCGATCGCGGTCGGCCACAGCCTGACCCTCACCGGCCCGCGCGCTGCGATCCTCGAAAGCGCGTCTCCGACCCTGTTCCAGCTGACCCCCGGCGGCAGCCTTCACCTCAGCGGCGTCACCCTCTCCGGCGCCGCTGCCTCACCGACTGCGGCGCGCGCCGCCCTCATTCGTGCGCCGCAGTCGGTGAGCATTTTGAACTATCGCGTGAGCCTGTCCGACGTGGCGGTGCACGACACCGCAGACGTGATCGCGACCACCCCCGGCACCTTTGCCGAGGATATCGCAATCCGCCGCTCGACGTTCGCCAAGGTCTCCGGCGCAGTCGTCGCCGCCGCTTCCGAAACGGGCAGCAAGGGTCTCTACAGCGCCGAGCGGATCACGATTGCCGACAGCGACTTCAGCGATGTCGCGACCATTGCCGATGTCGCGCGGCTCGGCACCGATGAAAGCACCTTTGGCCCGTGGTTCGCGATGACCGGCAACCGCGTCGTCGGTGGCGGCGCGGTGCGCCTGTCGGGCGTCCAGCATGTCGCGATCAGCGGCAACCGGTTCGAGCGCGCTCAGGGCATCGCCATCGCCAACAGCGTCGGCGCGCCAATGATCCGCATCACCGCCAATGTCTTCGCCGCGACCCCTGAACCGGCGATCACCCGCCTTTACCCGCAGGGGACGCCCGACATCGTGCTGGCGGATAATCAGATGGAGGCGCTGCGATGATCCGCACGACCCTCGCCGCACTGCTCCTCGCCAGCGCCGCGCCCGCCTTCGCGCAGGACGCCGCGCCGGTGCTGACCAGCCTCGACGCCTATCGCGCGATGGCCGCCGGAGCCGAGACCGCCCCGCTGTTCGCCCGCGAGCTCGCCGCCGCGCGCAAATCGGTCGATGCTGGTATCCGCGCCGGGATCGACGTGCCGACCCCCAAGGATCGCGGCGGCGGCCCGACGCATGAGCGGCACAAGGCGAACTACAAGCTGATCCAGCAGGCGGGGACGCTCTACCGCCTGACCGGTGAGCGGAAATACGCCGACTATGTCCGCGACCTGCTGCTCGCCTATGCCAAGCTCTATCCAACGCTCGCCAACCACCCCGCCGCGTCGAACCAGGTGCCCGGACGGCTGTTCTGGCAAAGCCTGAACGACAGCGTCTGGCTGGTCCATGCGATCCAGGGTTACGACGCGGTCCGCGCCGACCTGACCGCTGCCGAGCGCAAGACGATCGACGAGCAGGTGTTCCGTCGCATGGCCGCGTGGCTGACCAGCGAGGCGCGGACGTTCGATCGCATCCACAACCACTCCACCTGGGCCAATGCCGGGGTCGGCATGACCGGCTATGTGCTGCGCGATCCGGTGCTGGTCGAACAGGCGCTGAAGGGCAGCGACCGCTCGGGCAAGGTCGGCTTCCTGCGCCAGCTCGACCTGCTCTTCTCCCCCGACGGCTATTATGCCGAAGGGCCTTACTACCAACGCTACGCCCTCCAGCCCTTCGTCGTCTTTGCGCAGGCGATCGAAGCGAACGAACCGCAACGCAAGATCTTCGCCTATCGCGACGGCATCGTGCTGAAAGCGATCCGCACCGCGATCCAGACCAGCTATGGCGGATACTTCTTCCCGATCAACGACGCGATGCCGGACAAGAGCCTCAAGACCGAGGAGCTCTATCAGGGTGTCGCCATCGGCTACGCCGCCACGAAAGACCCCGGCCTGCTCGGCATCGCACAGTGGCAGGGCAAGGTCGCGCTCTCGCCTGAGGGGTTTGCGGTCGCGCGCGACATCGCGGCGGGCAAGGCCAAGCCCTTCGCCTTCGCCTCCACGCTGCTGCGCGACGGCCCCCAGGGCACGGACGGCGCGCTCGTCATCCTGCGCTCCGGCCCGCAGGACAATGCGCAGGTCGTGGTCGCCAAAAACACCGCCCAGGGCATGGGCCATGGCCATTTCGACAAGCTCAACTGGCTGCTCTACGACAATGGCCAGGCGGCGGTGACCGATTACGGTGCCGCCCGCTTCCTCAATATCGAGGCGAAGGAGGGTGGCCGCTACCTTCCCGAAAATGAAAGCTGGGCGAAGCAGACCGTCGCGCACAACACGTTGGTGGTCAACGAAACCAGCCATTTCGATGCCCAGCTAAAGCCCGCCGAAGAGATCGCGCCGACCCAGCTGGCATTCGTCGGCGAAGGCCCGCTGCGCTTCAGCATCGGCGAGATGGCGGGCGCCTATCCCGGCGTGACCTTCCGCCGCGCGCTGGTGCAGGTCGATATGGGCAAGAACGCCCCGCTCGTCCTCGATCTGATGACCGTAAAGAACGCAGGCAAGGCAACCTATGACCTGCCGCTCCATTTCGCCGGCCACATCATCGACACCGATGTGAAGCTGGCATCGAACGTCACGACCCGCCCGGTGCTGGGCAAGGCGAACGGCTACGAACATCTCTGGGTCGATGCGGCCGGGCCGCTCGCCAATGGGCAAGGGCGCGTGACCTGGATCAATCAGGGTCGTTTCTACAGCTACCGGATGGCGACGCCGGGCGCACAGCTGATCGTCGCCGAAAGCGGCGCGAACGACCCGCGCTTCAACCTGCGCCGCGAGCCGGTACTGATCCAGCGACTGAGCGGGGCAGGGGACGCCGCGTTCCTCAGCCTGCTCGAACCGCATGGCCGCTACGACGCCGCGACCGAGACCACGACCGGCAGCCGCAGCGGCGTGGCCGGCCTCATCCTCACCGAAACCGCCGGCGCGCGCGTCGCCACGATCACCCTCACCGGCGGCAAGACGATCCTGATCGCCATCGCCACCGACACGACCGCGGGCAAGGCGCACAGCGTCACTATGAACGGGCGCAAGCTCGACTGGAGCGGCCCGGTCGGCCGCTTCGATGGAGAGAACAAATGAAATCCGGGTTCCGCTGGTGGATCATCGGCCTGATCGCGATCGCGACGGTCATCAATTACATCGACCGCAACGCGCTCGCGGTGATGTGGCCCGAAGTCGCGAAGGACATCGGCGCCGACAAGGAAGATTATGCGCTGCTGGTGACCATCTTCATGGTCTTCTACGCGCTCGGCCAGTCGATTTTCGGCAAGATTTTCGACGTGGTCGGCACCCGCATGGGCTTTGCCATCTCGATCGTGGTCTGGTCGCTGTCGATCGCCGCGCACAGTCTGGTCCGCTCGATGCTCGTCCTGGGCGTGCTCCGCGCTGCGCTCGGCGTCAGCGAGGCCGGCAACTGGCCCGGCGCGGCCAAGGCCAACGCCACCTGGTTCCCGCGTTCGGAGCGCGCCTTTGCTCAGGGAATCTTCAACGCCGGTGCCTCGCTCGGCGCGATCGTGTCGGCGCCGCTGATCGCGATCCTGTTCGGCTTTGTCGGCTGGCGCACCACCTTCGTCATCATCGGCGTGTTCGGCTTCCTGTGGCTGCTGCCATGGATCTGGGTCTATAAATCCGACCCCGACGCCCACCCCTGGCTGAGCAAGGCCGAGCGTGAGCATATCCTCGGCGCGAACGAGGCGGCGGGCGGACCAAAGGCTGCCGGCTACGCCCCCACGATAGGCCAGCTGCTGCGCCATCGTCAGGCATGGGCGGTGATGTCGGGCCGCTTCTTCCTCGATCCGATCTGGTGGCTGTTCGTCTCGTGGCTGCCGATCTACCTCAACGAAAGCTTCGGCTTCGACGTGAAGCAGATCGGCATGTTCGCCTGGGTGCCGTTCGTCGGTGCGATGGCAGGCTCGCTCTCGGGCGGCTGGCTGTCGGGCCGGCTGATCCGGCGCGGCTGGAGCACGGACCGGGCGCGCAAG
Organism: Sphingomonas sp.; assembly: GCA_051858935.1. GTDB lineage: Bacteria > Pseudomonadota > Alphaproteobacteria > Sphingomonadales > Sphingomonadaceae > Sphingomonas. The sequence continues at coordinate 11,023 of JBHYGP010000223.1, read as the reverse complement.
AGCGTCATCGCCCTGGGCTGCATCATCATGCTCCCCGCGCTGCTGCTCACTGCCACCGCCGCGACGCCGCTCTATGCGGTGCTGCTGATCGCCGCGATCCTGTTCGGCTTTCAGGTCGCGATCAACAATATCCAGACGCTCCCGTCCGACTGGTTCGGCGGCGGCGCAGTCGGCTCGCTCGCCGGGATCAGCGGCACCGCCGCAGTCGCCGGCACGCTGATCACCACCTGGCTCGTCCCGGCGATGACCAAGGTCAGCTTCGCACCGATCTTCATCCTCGGCGCCGCGCTCGTGCCGCTGTCGCTGATCTGCATCTTCATCGGCGGGCGCATCGAGCCCGTTCAATCTGACACTCAAGACCAAGGGGCATAAATGCGTTTCAAGGACAAGCTCGTCATCGTCACCGGCGGTGGACGCGACATCGGCCGCTCCATCTCGCTGCGCTTCGCAGCAGAGGGCGCAAAGGTCGTCATCAACTATCGCAGCGACGAATCGGCCGCGCAGGATACGCTGGCGGCGGTCGAGGCCGCAGGCGGCACAGCACTGCTCCACCGCGCCGACGTAACCAAGGCTGACGAGGTCGCCGGGCTGATCGCTGCAGCGGCGGACTTCGGCGGCGGCACGATCGACGTGCTGGTCAACTGCGCGGGCGGCATGGTCGCGCGCAAGACGCTGGCCGACATGGACGAAGCGTTCTTCGACACGGTCATGGACCTCAATTTCAAGTCCGCCTTCCTCGTCACCAAGGCCGCGCTCCCGCACCTCGCCAAGGGGTCGGCGATCGTCAACCTGTCGTCGCAGGCCGCGCGCGACGGCGGCGGGCCCGGCGCGAGCATTTATGCCGCGTCGAAGGGCGCGCTGACCACGCTGACGCGCAGCTGGGCAAAGGAACTGGGTCCGCAGGGCATCCGCGTCAACGCGCTGTGCCCGGGCCTGATCGGCACCAGCTTCCACGACATTTTCTCGAAGCCAGAGGGCCGCGCCGCCGTAGCCGGCAACACCCCGCTGCGCCGCGAAGGCCACCCGGACGAGGTCGCCGCCGCCGTCGCATTCCTCGCTTCGGAAGACGCTGCGTTCCTCACCGGGCTCAACATGGACATCAATGGCGGGCTGGCCTTCTCCTAAGGCCGCACCGCCCCGACAGGGGAGAGACAGGATGATCAAGATTACGACCGTGCTGGCGGCGCTTGCGCTGCCGTTCGCCGCCCAGGCGCAGGCAGAGCTTCCAAAGGACGCACAGCCCGCGCTGGAGAAGCGCGAAAAGCGGATCGATTCCCAGCCGATCCGCGCGTTCAAGGTCATCCTCGTCGGCGACTCGACCATGGCACCGGGCAGCGGCTGGGCGTCGATGTTCTGCGCGCTGCACGTCAAATCGTCGGTCGCCTGCGTCAATCTCGGGCGCGGCGGGCGCTCGACCCGCAGCTATCGTTCGGAAGGGTCGTGGAGCATCGCGCTCAACGAGGCGAAGGTCGCCGGCTATGAAAAGACCTGGGTGCTGATCCAGTTCGGCCATAACGACCAGTCGACCCGCGCCGAGCGCTGGACCGACCTCAATGGCGAATTTGGCGGGAACCTGCGCCAGATGATCGCCGATGTCCGTGCGGCGGGCGCGCATCCGGTGCTGGTCACCCCGCTCACCCGCCGTGAGTTCCGCGATGGCAAGGTGTACAACAGTCTCGCCGCCTGGGGCGCGGAGGCGAAGAAGGTCGGCGCGGCGCTGCAGGTGCCGGTGATCGACCTAAACACGCGCAGCGCCGCCATCGTCCAGCGGCTCGGCGCGGTCGATTCGACCGCGCTCGCCCAGTCCCCGCCGCTGCCCGAAGAGCTCGATGCTGCGAAGGCGGGCACGACGCTCAAGGCGCGCCCGGCCGAAGCGGCGCGCCCGCCCGCTGCGGACCTGCCCAAGACCGGCCCGCGCGGCCAGCTGCGTCCCAAGTTCGACTACACCCATGTCGGCGAGACCGGGGCTAAGGTGTTCGCCAAGCTGGTCGCGCATGATTTCGCGGTCGTGGCCCCGGAATTGCGGTCGCACCTGATGCCCTGATCCAATGTCTATACCAATTGGTTCGTAAATTGGATTGACATAACGGCTCGGCCAATCTTAAAGATTGGTATAAATAAATGACAGGGGAGGATTCTGCGATGGTTGTAGGCTCACGTTCGGCATGGTTGCGCCGTTCGCTGCTCGTCGGTGGTTCGCTGGCCGCGCTGCTCGGCGCACCGTCGGCATTTGCGCAGGAAGCCACGCCGCCGGCACAGGCGAGCGACGCGGACGCCGAAGCAGAAGAGGTGATCGTCACCGGCATCCGTGAGACCATCCAGACCTCGATTCAGGCAAAGCGCGACTCCGACACGATCGTCGACGCGGTTTCGTCCAAGGAAATCGGCGAACTTCCCGGCCAGTCGGTGGGTGAGGCGATTGCGACGATCACAGGCGCGACGATCGACCGCGCCAATTACGGCCCGACCGAAGTGTCGATCCGTGGCCTTGGCTCATGGCTCAGCGCGACCACGTTCAACGGTCGCGAGGCAACCAACGGGTCCGGCGACCGCGCGGTCAATTTCGGCCAGTTCCCGTCCGAGCTGTTCAACTCGGTCAAGATCTACAAGACTCAGCAGGCCGACCTCATCGAAGGCGGCGTGGCCGGCCTGATCGAAATGGAGACCCGCAGGCCGCTCGACTACGGTCGTCGACAGATCCAGGGTGAGATCAAGGCCAACTACAACCCCTATGACGATCGCGTCACCGGCCAGAGCGCCTGGGGCTGGCGCGGGACGCTCAGCTATATCGACCAGTTCAAGGCGGGCGCACTCGGCGAGATCGGCATCTCGATCGGCGTTCAGCGAAACAAGGTCAGCGACCCCGTCGAGCGCTTCTATGGCAGCTCAACCTGGTACGCCTGCAACCCCACCATCGCGACGTCGGGCAACTGCAGCGAGGTGAGCCGCGAACAGGGTGGGGCGGGGACGCCGTTCTTCCTCGCGTCCAACTCCTACATGTTCCGTCAGATGACCACCGCGGATCAGCGCGATGCCATCTTCGGCGCGCTCCAGTGGCAGCCCAGCCCGACGATCGACGTCAATCTCGACGTCCAATACTCGCGCCGCCAATATGAGGAGCGCCGCAACGACTTCGGCATTGCCGAGGGCCGCTACAACCTCACCAACATCGAGTATAACGATAACCACAACCTGCTCTATGCCGATGGCCGTGCGACGATGCAGGTGCTGCCCGGTCTGTTCGAGCGTGACGAACGCTATCTCGGCGTGGGCGGCAATATCGAATGGAAGCCGAGCGACCGCCTGACGGTCAGCGTCGATGGCTCTTTCTCGCGCACCCGCCGGCTCGACATCACCCGCAGCGTGCGCCTGCGCACCGACCCGTTCGACATCTATGGCGTGCGCACCCCGATCAATAACCAGCGGATTCCGTACAGCTTTGACGCCAGCCAGTCGTTCCTGCCGGTCATCACCTTCGACCCGCGCTTCGATCCGAACAACCATGACTGGTTCAGCGACGACGCCCGCCTGACCCGTGCGCAGGACGGTCGCGAGGACGAGATTTACGCCTTCCGCGCCGACGCCAGCTACAAGCTGGACGGCTTTATCGAGCGGCTCGATCTGGGCGCACGCTGGGCGCGGCGCACCTTCTTTGGCTACAGCAACGACCTGATCATCGATCAGACCGATCCGGTGGTCGATCGCAATGTCAACCTGGCGTGTCGGCAGAGCTTCCCGCAGCGCGACTTCATGAGCGATTCGCCCAATCCGTCGGTGACCAGCTGGGCGACGTTCGACGTGCTTTGCCAGTTCCGCGAATATCTGGGGGTCGAAGATCCCGGCAATACCGGCGATCTGCGTTCGGTCGATAACTCCAACGTGACCGAGGAAACTTGGGCGGGCTATGCCATGGCGACCTATTCGGGTCAGCTGGGGCGGATTCCGGTACGCGGCAATTTCGGTGTACGTGCTGTACGCACCGACGTGACGGCGGACGGCCTGCGCGCCGATCTCGACGTCATCACCGCGACGGACGGCACGGTTCGCCTGGTCGAAAACGGCAATTTCGCTGAGGTGCAGGTCAAGGCGGGGACGACGCGCTGGCTGCCCAGCGTCAATGCGATCTTCGATGTCAGCGACAAGTTCCGCGTCCGCGCCGGCATCTATCGCGCCATGTCGCGTCCTGCGCCGAGCGCACTGGGGGCCGGGCGTCGCATCCAGCTTGAAACCGGTACCACCGCCACCAACGTCACCGATGCGATCGACCAGATCATCGCCACCGGCAGCCCGCGGCTTGAACCGACCATGTCGTGGAATGGCGACCTCGCGCTCGAATATTACGCCAATCGCGATACGCTGCTGGCCGCGACCTTCTATTACAAGCGCTTCTCGGGCGGGCTCCTCCCGGTCTCGATCGATGAAGAGTTCAACATCGGCGGTCAGACCTATGCGGTCCCGGTCAGCCAGACGACGAACAGCGACGAGAAATCGGACCTGCACGGGGTCGAGGTGACCGTCACCAACCGGTTCAACTGGCTGCCCAAGCCGCTCGATGGGTTCGGCGTGAAGCTCGGCTACAATTATGCTTGGTCGAATTTCGAGAATCAAGACATCCGCCTCGGCGATGTGATCGACGGCGCGACCGGCGACCTCATTCCGGGGATCATCCCCTCGGCGGGGCTGAGCGGCTATTCGAAGCATGTCCTGTCGGCGCAGGCCTTTTACGAGATCGGTCCGTTCTCGCTGCAGGGGATCTACCGCTACCGCTCGCGGTACTTCCAGTCGTTCACATCGAACAACACTCAGCTTCGCTATGTCGAGGGGAATGAGACGTTCGATATGTCCGCGTCGTTCCGCCTCAACCGTCAGGTCGATTTCCGGCTTCAGGCGCTCAATCTCTTCAACGAACCGCGTGTCGAGTATATGCCGATCGTCGGCAGCACCCGGAACGTCGAATATTACGGACCGCAATATTTCATGAGCGTGCGCGTCCGTCTGCGGTAAGCTGTCACCGATCCGGTCTGCTGACCAATTGCCTATTCCAAAACCGGGGTGGCTTTGGCATTTGGTGGGCCGGATCGGATCGAACTGAGGATTGCATGGCCGAACGCCGCCTATTTCTGGAAGTTGCCGACCGGATCGCCGCGATGATCGCGGGCGGGACCTATCTGCCCGGATCGCGCCTGCCCGGCGAGCGTGAGCTGGCCGAGCAATTGGGCGTCAGCCGGGTGACGATCCGGGAGGCGGAGATCGCGCTGCAGGCACAGGGGCTGCTGGCCATCAAGACCGGGTCGGGCGTCTATGTCACCGATGGCAAGGTCGCGCTAGCCGACGCGCCGCCGCAAGTCAGCGCGTTCGAGCTGACCGAGGCGCGGTCCTTGTTCGAGAGCGAGGCGGCGGCGCTTGCGGCAACGACGATCACGCCCGAAACGCTCGCCCGGCTCGACGAACTGCTCGAAATCATGGGCCGCGATGACAGCGATGACGCCGCATCGACGGCGGCGGATCAGGAATTTCACCTGCTGATCGCCTCGGCCTCGGGCAATCAGGCGGTGATCCATGTGATCAAGCAGCTGTGGCGCATGCGTACCGAAATGCCCGAAGTGCGCACGACCTATGCCAGCGTGTGCCAGCATGACGGTCGCACGCGCCAGCGCGAGCACGCGGCGATCGTCGACGCGCTGCGTGCCGGCGATTCGGGCGCCGCGCGGATCGCGATGCGCCAGCATTTCAACCGCCTGCTCGAAGCGATGCTGGACGCGACCGAAGAACGCGAAATCAGCGAACTACGCCGCAAGGCCGCCGAAAGCCGCGAACGCTTCCTGATGACCGCGCGCTTGCGCTAAGGCGCGCGGATGCTTCGCCAGTTTCTGCTCGCCGCGCTTGCGCTGACACTCCCGCTTTCGACTGCCGCGCAGGATGAAGGCGTCTCCGAATCCGGCGACACCCGCCGCCGCGATGCGGCCGAGGCGATCCGGGAGAAAATCCGCAACGACGTGCTCGCCCCGACCGTCGCGCCGCGCGGTTACGACGTCACCATCGTCGTCTTTTCGGATTACCAATGCGGCTATTGCCGCCGCTTCAGCCCGACGCTCGACGCGCTGATGGCTGCGGACCCCAAGGTGCGCGTGGTCTATCGCGACTGGCCGATCCTGGGCGGCGGCTCCGGCCCCGCTGCCCGCGCGGCGATCGCCGCCAGCTTTCAGGGCAAGCATTTGCCCTTCCACCGCGCGCTGATCGCCCAATCGGGCCGGATCGACGCCGCCAAGATCCGCGCCGCCGCCGATGCCTCTGGCGTGGAGTGGAAACGACTTGAACGCGATCAGGTCCAGCGCAAGGCGGAGATCGACGCGTTGCTCGCCCGCACCAACGACTATGCCCGGATGCTCGGCCTGTCGGGCACGCCCGGCATGATGGTCGGCCCCTATGCCGTCCCGGGCCTTGTCGACCTGCCCACGCTCAAGCGCGCGGTGCAAATGGCGCGGAACCGGAAGAGCTAGGCGCGGTCACGCTCCAGCAATTCCTCGCGGACATGCACCGCCTGGACCGACAGCCGCACCTCGAACAGAAACGCGACCAGTCCCGCAGTCAGCAACAGCATCGACGCAATAAACGCCGCCGCGACCACCACGCCAATGTCGAGATGCACGATCTCCGCCCCGAACAGCAGCGCGACGACCAGGCAGATCGCAATTGCGCTCGCGACGCACAGCCAGATCGACGTGTTGATGATCGACAGCCGCCGGTCGATCAGGCGCAACTCCCACACCTGCCGCTCATGCTCCGCCCCGGTCGACACCGGGTGCAACTGCTCCAGCTTGCGCGCGCGATCCACCACCCGGGCCATCCGCCCGACCAGCACGTTCAATATCCCCGCGATGCCCGCGAGCAGGAACACGGGGGCGATCGATATCTGGATCGTCGCGGCGACGGTGGAGATCATGGGGGCCTGCATCATGTGGAGCTTATGGCGGCGACAAGCGTACGCCAAGCGACTTCCACGCATTCGTAACGACTTCGCGATAGACCCGCGCCCATGACGAAGCCGATGCCGCTCGCCGATTTTACGCGCCTGCCGCCGCTGCTGACCGCCAGCATCGGCGACGGGCTGGCGAGCGCGATCGATAGTGTCGCCGCATCCGCCGTGCCGAGCCATCGCTTCCTGCGCTATGGCTGGTTCGCCGCCGCGCTCCACGCCTATGGCGGCGAAGCGCGGACATTGACCGTGCTGCGCGAGGGCACGCCGCTGCTCGCATTGCCGCTGGTCGCAACCGGCCCCGCGCCGCTACGGCTGGTCAGCATCCCCGGCTGCTATTGGCCATTCCGCAGCGCAGCCGTCGCGCAGGATGCAGGGACCGAAGCGTTCGAGGTTGCACTCGACCTGCTCGCGCGCCACGCCAATGCGCTGCGCATCGGCCCGGTCTATGACGGCGATCCCGCGCTCGAAGGATTGCGTGCCGCCGCCGCCACGCGCGGCTGGGTCGCGCTCGACCGCTTCGTCGCCGAAAGCTTCCTGCTCGACATGGCCGCGCTGCAGGCCGAGGGAACCTGGCCGCGCAACTCGACGCTGCGCAAGAACCGCTTCCACGAAAAGCACCTCGCCGAACATGGCGAGCCCGATTGGAGCTTCGTGTCCGGCGCGAACTGGACCCCGCAGGCATTCGACGCGCTGGCAGAGATTGAGCGCAAGAGCTGGATCGCCGACCGCACCGACGGGCGCGATGCGAAGTTCACCGACACTGGCCATGGCGCATTCTGGCGCGCAGCGGCGCAGGACCCGGTGATCGCGGACATGCTGTGGGCCGCGGTGCTGCGCATCGACGGCGAACCGACCGCCTTCTCGTTCGACCTCAACGCCGGGTCGCTCAAATACGCCATCGCCAATAGCTACGACCCGCGCGTCGCCAAGCATTCCCCGGGGAAATTGCTCTACTACCGCAACCTCGTCCGCGCGCTTGAAGACGGCATCACCGATGTCGATTGGGGCGCAGGCGACAGCGGCTACAAGCGCGTGATCGGCGCGGATGCCGGCCCCGCGATCCGCGACTGGCTGTTCGTGCGCCCGGGCCTGCCGGGCGTCATCGCCAAGATGCTCCGCGGGCGGTGGCGGGCGAGCGGCAACCGCTAGCCCTAAGGCGCCATCTCCACCGCCCGCGCCTCCGCCAGATACAGCGCGAACAGCCCATCCTCGTCGGTCCATGCCCGCGTCACGGTCCATCCGCCCGCCGCGAGCAGCAACCGCGCATCGCGGTCGCCATATTTGTGGCTGTTCTCGGTATGGATCGTCTCGCCCGCCGCCATCGCAAAGCCGCGCCCGTCGACCTCGAACGCCACCGCGCGCCGGGCCTCAAGATGCATCTCGATCCGCGCGCGATCGTCGTTCCACTTTGCCACATGGGCAAAGGCATCGACCGGAATATTACCCTCCAGCTCGGCATTGATCCGCTCGAGCAGATTGAGGTTGAACGCCGCCGTCACCCCCTGCGCGTCGTCATAAGCGGGGACGAGCACCGCCGGATCCTTGATCCGGTCGATCCCGATCAACAGCGCCGATCCCTCGCCCAGCGACGTCCGCATCGTCCGCAACAGGTCGACTGCCGCGACCGGTGCCATATTGCCGATCGTCGATCCCGGGAAAAATCCCAGCCGCGAGAGGCCGCCGATTCCGGCAGGCAGCTTGAGCGGCTTCAAAAAATCCCCCTCGACCGGCTCGACCGCGAGCCCCGGAAACTGCGCCGCAATCTCCCGCGCCGAATCGCGCAGGAAATCGCCCGAAATGTCGATCGGGACATAGGCCGCCGGCCGCACCGCGCGCAGCAGCACCGGGGTCTTGACCGACGATCCCGACCCGAATTCGATCACCGCGCCGCCGGTGCCGATCTCGCGCGCTATCTCGGGGCATACCCGCTCCAGCAGCGCCGTCTCGGTTCGCGTCGGATAATATTCCGGCAGGCGGGTGATCTCCTCGAACAGCTCCGACCCGCGCCGGTCATAGAACCAGCGCGCGGGAATCGCCCGGGGCCGCGCCGCCAGCCCGTTCAGCACATCGGCGCGAAATGCCGGGTCGGCCAGACCTTGGCCATCCTCGATTTCCTGCTTGAGCATTACAGATCCTTCGCCAGTCGCACGCCGGTGAACTGCCAGCGCTGGTGGGGATAAAAGAAGTTGCGGTAGCTTGCCCGCGCATGGCCGCGCGGCGTCGCGCAGCTCCCGCCGCGCAGCACGAACTGCCCGCTCATGAACTTGCCATTATATTCGCCGACCGCACCCTCGGCGGGGGCAAAGCCGGGATAGGGACGGTAGGCGCTCCCGGTCCATTCCCACACATCGCCAAAGAAGGCGGGACCCTCCACGGCAGGGCGCGGCTCGACCGGCCCGCCACGATCAAGCTGGTTGCCGCCCGCCGGGTCATGCCCGCTCGCCGCAACCTCCCACTCCGCCTCGGTCGGCAACCGCGCGCCGGCCCAGCTGGCATAGGCGTCGGCCTCGAAAAAGCTGACATGCGTCACCGGCGCAGCGGGATCGATCGCGCGTCGCCCGTCGAGCCCGAACCGCGTCCAGCCGCCCTCGCTTTGCTCCCAATAGAGCGGCGCGTCGATGCCCTCACGCTGCACCCAAGCCCAGCCATCGGACAGCCAGTGGCGCGGATCGCGATAGCCGCCATCGGCGATGAACGCCGCCCATTCGCCATTGGTCACCGTGCGGTCGGCAATCGCATGGCGATGGAGCAGCACACGATGGCGCGGTCCTTCGCAATCGAACGTGAACCCATCGCCCTGCGCGCCGATCTCGGCGACGCCTTCGACGCCCTCAATCCAGCGCATCGGCCCCGGCATTTCGACCGGAACCTTGCGCTCGCCCGGCCACATCGCCGGCTCGACCGGGTTGCACGAAAACAGATGCAGAATGTCGGTCAGCAGCAATTCCTGATGCTGCTCCTCATGGTGGCAGCCCAGCGCCACCAGCGCCATCGCAGCCTCGGGCAAATCCGGCAGCGCGTCTATCAACGCCGCATCCACCGCCGCACGATAGTCCAGCACCTCGGCCAGCGACGGCCGCGTCACCATGCCCCGCCGCGACCGCGCATGGCGCTGCCCCTCGGCCTCGTAATAGCTGTTGAACAGAAACGGAAAGCGGTCGTCGTGCAGCCGATACCCGGCCACAAAATCGCGCAACACGAACGTCTCGAAAAACCATGTGGTATGCGCCAGATGCCATTTGGCGGGCGACGCATCGTCCATCGACTGCACGCTCGCATCGGCATCGGACAGCGGCGCAACGAGACTGGCGGAAAGGTCGCGGACCTTGCGGAACCGCGTTTCGAGCGTTGTGCAGCACGCGGCGGGCATCGCCTTCGTTCGCATTTCGTTCTCCTACCCCGAAACGCGGCGAAGGTCAAATCCTCAGCTCAGCGGTGCGCCCCCGGCGTCCACAGAACGTCGCCACCGGCGCTTTGGTTCATTTCGCGCGCCAGAACAAAAAGCAGGTCCGACAAGCGGTTGAGATAGGCGATCGCTTGCGGATTGATCGCAACCTCTACCGCTGCCGCTGTCGCGCTGCGCTCGGCCCGGCGCACGATCGCCCGTGCCAGATGCACCGCCGCCGCGCCGGGTGTTCCTCCGGGCAGGATGAAGCTGGTGAGGGGGGTAAGCGACTCGTTGGCCGCATCGATCGCGACCTCCAGCCGCGCGACTTGCGCCGGCACGATGCGCAACGTCATCTCGCCCGGCTCGAAATCGTCCCCCGGCGTGGCAAGATCCGCGCCCAGATCGAACAGGTCGTTCTGCACCGTGGTCAGCAACCGTGCGGGATAGTCCTCTCCGATCGCGGCAATCGCCACGCCGATCGCGCTGTTGGCCTCGTCGACATCGCCGATCGCGGCCATGCGGGCGTCGTGCTTCGCCACCCGCGACCCATCGACCAGACCGGTCGTGCCATCGTCACCGGCGCGTGTGTAAATCTTGTTGAGCTTGACCATGTCTGTTCAGCTTCGCTGGTTTGCGGCACCGGCCCGCTCCCCCAC
>JBHYGP010000222.1:0-4136 GCA_051858935.1 Sphingomonas sp. | reverse complement strand
GACGAGTTCGATCACATCCAGTTGCGATTCGAAATTGGGGTAGGGCAGCACCAGCCGCCAGCGGCCAATCGCGACGCGTTCGATATAGCCGGCCATGTCGCGCTTGCGGTCGAGGCTGTAGCTGAGCGCGGTGGTCTCGTCGCCGAGTTCGAGCGCGCCGAGGAAGATCACCCGCGCATCGGTTTCGGCGTAGAGCGTGCCCGAGGGGCGCTGCTCGCCCTCCAGCACCGCGAACACCGGCATCTCGCCCTCGCGCCCGATGCGGCAGCGCACCCACGGGCGCTCGGCGAAGAGGCGCAGATCGGGGCGGCGCGCGCCGAGCTTGAAGGTGCGGCAGCGATAGTCCCCCGCCGGTGGCATCGCGTTCGCCATCGCCCGGTCGGGTTCGAACAAGGCACCTTCGCGCGCGATTGCGCCATTGTCGGCAGCGCGTGCGGCGGGCAGCGCTTCGACCCACGCCTTGCGCCAGTTGCGCAGCCGCTCGCGGTCCTGATCGGTGGTGACCGCGCGCCAGCGGGTTTCAGGCGCGGTTTCGACCAGGCTGAGTCCGTCCTTTGCACAGGCGGACAGCGCCAGGCCGAAGGCGAGAGCGAGGAGCGCGGGGCGGGTCATGCCGCAGTCCACCCGCCGTCCATCGAATAGTTCGCGCCGGTGACCGAGCGCGCTTCGTCGCGGCACAGGAACAGGGTCAGTGCGGCGACCTCTTCGGGCTGGACGAACTTCTTGGTCGGCTGGGCGGCGAGCAGGACGTCGTTCATCACCTGCTCGCGCGTCAGGCTGCGCGCCTTCATCGTGTCGGGGATCTGGTTTTCGACCAACGGCGTCCAGACATAGCCGGGCGAGATGCAGTTGACGGTGATGCCGTCGATCGCGGTTTCCAGCGCGATCGTCTTGGTGATCCCCGCGACCCCGTGCTTGGCGGCGACATAGGCGGACTTGTTGGGGCTGGCGACGAGCGAATGGGCCGACGCGGTGTTGATGATGCGGCCCCATTTGGCGGCCTTCATATAGGGCACCGATGCGCGGATCATGTGCCACACGGCGGACAGGTTGATTGCGATCACCGCGTCCCATTTCTCGGGCGGGAAATCCTCGATTCGCGCTACATGCTGGATGCCGGCATTGTTGACGATGATGTCGGGGCCGCCCAGTTCGGCATGGCAGCGTTCGACCATCGCATAGATCGCGTCGGGCTTGCTCATGTCGGCGGCGTCGTACAGCGCCTTGGCGCCGCTGATCCCCTCAAGCCCCGCGCGCTCGGTCTCGATCGCGGCGGCGTCGCCAAAGCCGTTGATCATCACGCTCGCGCCCTCGGCCGCCAGCGCCTTGGCGATGGCGAGGCCGATGCCGGAGGTGGAGCCGGTGACGATGGCGGACTTGCCCTTGAGGAACATGGGATACTCCTGATTAGCGTTTGGTCAGGTCGAAGGCGGCGGTGCGGCCGTCGGCGATATTGCTGGCGATCAGGCGGGCATTGGCCATGGTGCGCGCGACATCGTCGCGGCCCGCCTGCCAATGTTCGCGCATCGACCGCGCGGAAAATTCGAAGTCGCGACTGCCGCCCTCCCACGCATTGGCGCGGTAGATGAGGTGGACGAGGCTCACCGGTTGTTCGTCGGCGGCGCTGCGGAGTGCCGCGACATCGGGGTCGTCGGCAAGACTGGCGGGCAATTTGGCGAGCACCTTGCGGATCAGCTCGCGTTCCTTGCGCAGCTTGAGCCGTTCGTCGCTGACCTGGCGGGTGCGGCTGGAGAAACGGATTTCCTTTTCGCGCGCCATCACGTCGGTGATCGTGTGCGGCATCGCTGCGGCGGCGGAGAAGAGGTCGACCTGAAATACCAGCATCGCGCTGCGCTGATGATCGAGGACATGGATCAGCGGGGTGTTGGAGACGAGGCCGCCGTCCCAATAATATTTGCCGTCGATCTCGACCGGGGGCAGGCCGGGGGGCAGCGCGCCCGACGCCATGATGTGGCGCGCGTCGATGCGGTCCTGTGTCGTGTCGAAATAGCGGAAATTGCCGCTCTCGATCTCGACCGCGCCGACCGACAGGCGCACCGGGCCGGTGTTGAGCAGATCCCAGTCGATCAGCGAATCGAGCGTCTCCTGCAATGCCGCCGTGTCGTAGAAGCTGAGCGCTGCGCAGCTGCCGGGCGTGGCGAAAAAGGGCGGGAGCGGGCGCGGGTGGAAGAAGCCGGGAACGCCCTGCATCAACACCGCCGCCGCCGACCATTCATGGACAAATTCGCGCACCTGATCCTGCGGGAAGATCGGGAAGCTGGGCAGGCCGCTGGTGACGCGGTTCCAGAATGCGTTGAGCCGTTCGACGCGGCGTTCGGGCGGGTTGCCCGCGACGATCGCGGCGTTGATCGCGCCGATCGAGATGCCGGCGACCCAGTCCGGGGCGATATCTGCCTCAGCCAGCGCCTCGATCACCCCGGCCTGATAGCTGCCCAGCGCGCCGCCGCCCTGCAGCACCAGAGCGACGCAGCCGGGCAGGGGAAGCGGCGCATCGCGGCCCGCTTTGCTGCGGCGTTGCGGATCGGCATCGGCCATGGCGCACATGTGGTGCAACGCAGCGCGAAGGGCAATGCGGGATTCTTCATGCAACGCGATGCTGCTTGGGGCATTGTGGCGGGAAGGAAACGACAAAAGGGGATGGGCCATGCGGCTCGACGATCTCGATCCCAGCGACAATGTCCGCGACCTCGGCTCTGGCGGGGGTGGATTTGGCGGGGGTGGCGGCAATATCCTGTTCGCGCTGCTGCCGATGCTGCTGGGCAGTCGGCTGGGCTGTGGGACGATCGCGCTGATCGGCATTGGCGCGGCGATCTTCATGGCCTTGGGCGGTGGCGGAGCTTTGCTCAGCGGCGGCGGGACGACCGGCAGCGGCGGGCAGCAGGTCGCGCAGCAAAAGGCGTGCGACACGCCCGAGGAACTGCAGGCGTGCCGGGTGATGACCAGCACCGAACAGACCTGGACCAGGCTGTTCGCGGCAGGCGGCCAGCGCTATCCCGCGCCGGTGCTCAATTTCTATGAGGGCGGGGTGCAGTCGGGCTGCGGGTCGGCGACGTCCGCGGCCGGGCCATTCTACTGCCCGGCGGATCGCGGCATCTATCTCGATACCGGCTTTTTCCGCGAGCTGGCGACGCGGTTCGGCGCGGCGGGCGATTTCGCGCAGAATTACGTGATCGCGCATGAGGTGGGCCACCATATCCAGAACGTCACCGGCACGATGGAACAGGTCCGCGCGCGTCAGGCGCGGATGACCCAGGTCGAGGGCAATGCGCTGTCGGTGCGGGTCGAGTTGCAGGCGGATTGCTATGCCGGCGTCTGGGCGGCGGCGAATCGCGACCGGCTGGAGGCCGGCGATATCGAGGAAGGGCTGCGCGCCGCCGAGGCGATCGGCGACGACACGCTCCAGCGCCAGTCGCAGGGGACGATCGTGCCCGAAAGTTTTACCCATGGCACATCGGCGCAGCGGATGAAGTGGCTGCAAATTGGACTGAAGAGCGGCGATCCGGCCGCGTGCGACACGTTCAGCGGGGCGATTTGAGCATGGCACGATGAGCGTCGCATTCCGCCGCGAGAGCGACGAGGAGCATAAGGAACCGCGCTTCGAACTGCCGATCCCGACCGGTCCTAATCTGGTGACGGCGCGCGGGTTGGCGAAGATCGGCGACCGGGTGCGCGAGATCGAAGCGCAGCTGGACGGGCTGGAGGGCGAGGAGGCGCGTGCGCCGCTGTTGCGCGAACTGCGCTATTGGCACACGCGCCAGACCACCGCGCAGATTGCGCCGGAGCCTGAGCCGGGTGTGGTGGCGATCGGATCGCGCGTGCGCTTTCGGCTGGCCGGACGCGAGCGGATGATCGACATTGTCGGGCATGACGAGGCCGATCCGGCGCAGGACCGCATTGCGTTTCAGGCCCCGCTCGCTGCAGCGATGATCGGCGCGGAGGAAGGCGAGCTGGTCGATTTCAACGGGCGCAGCGAGGCGATCGAGATCCTTTCCGCTGAACCCATCCCCGACTGAACCAAAATGGCCCGGACGTTGCCGTCCGGGCCAAGAGGGGCGGCCGGGAAAGCCCGGCCCGCCTGGGAGTTGGGGTCAATATGTGCCGGAAAAGCTGCGATT
>JBHYGP010000221.1:0-4146 GCA_051858935.1 Sphingomonas sp. | reverse complement strand
GTCCTCCCCCTCCGTCGCCTTCGGCGCCACCTCCCCCTGGCGGGGGAGGATTGAATAGCTAATCGACCCAATCCAGCCCGATCTCACGATACAGCGACCGATCCTCCTCCCAGCCCGGCCGCACCTTCACGTGCAGGAACAGCTGGACCTTGACCCCCAGCAACTCCATCAGCTCGGCCCGCGCGCGCGACCCGATTTCCTTGATCTTCGACCCACCCTGCCCCAGCACGATCGCGCGCTGCGTCGGGCGTTCGACCAGAATCTGCTGGTAGATCTCGACCGACCCGTCGGGCTTTTCGGTATAGCGCTCGGTCTCGATCGCCGTCGCATAGGGCAGTTCGGCGTGGAGCAAATGATAGAGCTGCTCGCGCGTGATCTCCGACGCCAGCATCCGGTCGGTCGCGTCCGACACCTGGTCGGCCGGGAAATGCCACGGCCCCTCCGGCATGCGCTTGGCGAGCTCGGCCTTCAGCTCCGCCACGCCATCGCCAGTGGTCGCCGACACAAAGAACGTGTCCTCGAACTCGGCCAGTTCATTCAGGCTCGCGGCATGGCCCAGCAGGCGCGGCTTGTCGGCGATATCGACCTTGTTGAGGATCAGGATCTTGCGCTCGCGCCGATCCTTCAGCCCCGCGACCACGCTGCGCACCTTCGGCCCGATCCCGCCCTTGCCGTCGACGACCAGCGCGATCAGGTCCGCCCCCTGCGACCCTTCCCACGCCGCCGCAACCATCGCGCGATCCAGCCGCCGCGCCGGATCGAAAATCCCCGGCGTATCGACCAGCAACAGCTGGGTATCATCGGCAATCGCGATCCCCATCAGCCGCGCGCGCGTCGTCTGCGCCTTGGGGCTGACGATCGCCACCTTCTGCCCGACCAATGCGTTCACCAAAGTCGACTTGCCCGCATTGGGCGCGCCAACCACGGCGATCAGGCCGCAGCGTTGTTCGTTCTCGCTCATCATCACTCCGTCGCGGCGGTCAGCCGCTCAATTTCGCCAGCAACGCCGCCGCCGCTGCGGTCTCGGCTTCCTGCTTGCTCGACCCTTCGCCTTGCGCCTCCGCCAGCTTGCCGATCTCCGCCTTCACACGAA
Source organism: Sphingomonas sp. (assembly GCA_051858935.1). Classification (GTDB taxonomy): domain Bacteria; phylum Pseudomonadota; class Alphaproteobacteria; order Sphingomonadales; family Sphingomonadaceae; genus Sphingomonas. Next base: position 3,053 of record JBHYGP010000221.1, on the reverse strand, counting down.
AGCGCGGCGCATGGCCCGGTCCCGATCGCTCGACCAGCACATAGTCCGGCGCGCGGCGATTGTTCGCCGCCGCCCATTCCTGCAGCGCCGATTTGGGGTGCTTGGGCGCCGCCGCCTGCGCGTCGATCCGGCTGTCCCACAGCCGCCGCACTAGCGCACGCGCCGCATCGAACCCCTGGTCGAGGAAGGCCGCGCCGATCAGCGCCTCCATCACATCGCCCAGCACATTGTCGCTGTCCGACGCGCCATCGTCGCGCGCCTGCTTGCCGAGCTTCAGATGCGCCGACACGCCGATCTCGCGCGCGACTTCGGCGCACACCACGCCGGTCACCAGTGAGTTGAACCGCCGCGACAATTTGCCTTCGGGCTCGCCCGGAAACCGCTCATACAGCCACTCGGCCAGCGTCAGCCCCAGCACCCGGTCGCCCAGAAACTCCAGCCGCTCGTAATTGACCGCACCCTGGCTGCCATGCGTCAGCGCGCGGCTGTATATCGCCATGTCGCCCGGAGCCGCGCCGAGCACCCCGGCCAGCCAGCCGGGAAGGTCGTCACTCAAAAGCCTTCCCCGATCCGCTCGAACCGCGCGGCGCTGAACCAGGTCCACGGCAGCACCCAGCTTGCACTGCCGTCGGTCGACCAGAAGCTGACCACCGCCTTGCCCTGGATATTCTCCATCGGCACGAAGCGGATGCCGCCCCGGTTGATCCCGCCCGAATCCAGCGCCGGCTCAAACCGGCTGTCGCTCGAATTGTCGCGATTGTCCCCCATCAGGAAGACATGCCCCGCGGGCACGGTGAACAATTCGGTATCGTCGCCCGCGCTCATCCCCGCGTCGAGCACGTCATAGCTTTTCCCACCCGGCAGCGTCTCGCGATAGCGCGGGATGCGGCACACCGGGGTGCCATCCGCCGTCGCCTCGATCGTCGGCGCGTCGCAATCGGCATTGGGCGTCATCGGCAGCACAAAGTCCGCAACGCGCTGCTTGGGGATCGCCTTGCCGTTCAGGATCAGCTGCCCGCCGCGCATCTGCACCGTGTCGCCGGGCACGCCGATCACGCGCTTGATCCAGTCGGTCGTCGCGTCCGGCGGTGCCTTGAACACTACCACATCGCCGCGCGCCGGATCCTTGGCGAACACGCGCCCCGGAATCAGCGGCAGGCTCCAGGGGAGCGAATGCTTCGAATAGCCGTAATTCCACTTGGTGATGAACAGATAGTCGCCGACCAGCAGGCGCGGCAGCATCGACCCCGACGGGATGCTGAACGGCGCGAACACGAAACTGCGCACGATGAACACCAGGATCGCGAGCTTCAAAAGGAAGCTCAGCGTATCCCGCAGCTCGGAGCGCGGCTTGAGGGTCTCGGCGGGGGCGGCGGTCTGCGCCGTGGCGGAATCGTCCATGATGCTGCTGTGGTGCCGGTGTGTGGCATCGTCAAGGCACTCTTGCGGTGTGGCGGCACCAGCCCGCTTCCATTCCTCCCCCAGCTCGCTGGGGGAGGGGGACCGCCCGCGCAGCGGGTGGTGGAGGGGCCGCCCCGCAGAGGGCGGAATTTTGCCGAGCTGCCGACGGCCGTCTGCGCGGCCGCCCCTCCGTCAGCGCTGCGCGCTGCCACCTCCCCTGCGCAGCAGGGGAGGAATTGCGCGCCGCCCGCTTTCACTCCCCCACCCATCACGCTACACGCGCCGCGACCCAAAAGGAGACAGGCACATGGCGACCCCCGACTGGAGCGCGATCGAATCGCTGCCGCGCACCCCGCTCAACGACCTGTTCGCCGCCGACGCGAACCGGCTGGCATCGCTCACCACCGACGTCGCGGGCATCCATTTCGATTTCTCCAAGACGCATCTCGACGCCGCCGCGCTCGACGCCTTCGCCGCGCTCGCCAAATCCGCAGGCTTCGCCGCCAAGCGTGAGGCGCTGTTCGCCGGCGAAGCGGTGAACGTGACCGAAGGCCGCGCTGCCGAGCACACCGCCGAACGCGGTGAGGGCAGCGAGGACAGCGTCGCGCGCGCCGCCGCCTATCACGCCCGCATGCGCGGCCTGATCGACGCGATCGAGGCGGAGGCGCTGGGACCGGTCCGCCACATCCTGCACATCGGCATCGGCGGCTCGGCACTGGGGCCGGAGCTGCTGATCGACGCGCTCGGCCGCGACATGGACCGCTACGACGTCGCCATCGTGTCGAACATCGACGGCTGCGCGCTGGAGGAGGCGATCGACGCCTTCGACCCGCACGCCACGCTGATCGCGGTCGCGTCGAAGACCTTCACCACCACCGAAACCCTGCTCAACGCCACCAGCGCGCTCGACTGGATGCGCGAACATGGGGTCGAGGATCCCTATGGCCGCGTGATCGCGCTCACCGCCGCGCCGGACAAGGCGGTCGAATGGGGCGTCGACGAAACCCGCATCCTGCCCTTCGGTGAGAGCGTCGGCGGGCGCTACTCGCTCTGGTCGTCGATCGGCTTCCCCGCCGCGATCGCCTTGGGCTGGGACGCATTCGAGGAGCTGCTCGACGGCGCGGCGGAGATGGACCGCCATTTCCGCCTGACCGATCTGCGCAGCAACGCACCCGTCCTCGCCGCCTTCGCCGACCTCTATTACACCCAGAATCGCGGTGCCCAGACGCGCGGCGTGTTCGCCTATGACGAGCGGCTGCGCCTCCTGCCCAGCTACCTCCAGCAGCTCGAGATGGAATCGAACGGCAAGTCGGTCACGGCGGACGGCCAGCCCGTCGGCCGCGCCACCGCGCCGATCACCTGGGGCGGCGTCGGCACCGATGCCCAGCACGCGGTGTTTCAGCTGCTGCATCAGGGCACGCACCTGATCCCGCTCGAATTCCTCGCAGTGATCGAGGGCGGCGACACGCTGGCCGCGGATCACCACCGCGCCCTCCTGCTCAACTGCTTCGCGCAGGGCGCCGCGCTGATGGCCGGGCGCGCCAATGACGACCCCGCCCGCGCCTATGCCGGCGACCGCCCGTCGATGACGCTCCTCCTCGACGAACTCGACCCGCGCACGCTCGGCGCGCTGATCGCCTTCTACGAACACC
>JBHYGP010000220.1:0-4156 GCA_051858935.1 Sphingomonas sp. | reverse complement strand
ACAGGCCGAGCATAAGCCCCTGTTCCTGGTCGCCGAACGCGCGCCTCCCGCCTGGGCGGTTCGGCTGCCCGACCTGCGCTCCCGGCTTGGGGCGAGCGTGATCGCGCAGATCGGCCCGCCGGACGACGCGCTGGCGCAGGACCTGTTGGCGCAATTGATCGACCGTCACGAACTTGTCGCACAGGGTGATGTAGTGGCGTGGATCCTGCGGCGGATCGAGCGGACGCATCTGGCGATCCTGCGCACCGCCGAAGCGCTGGAGGAAGATGCAAGCCGTCGGGGGAACCGGCGCTTGTCGATTCCGACGGCGCGCGCCACATTGACCGCGGCGGGGCTGCTTCGCGAGCCCGACGCCCAACCCTGAAACGAGGCCCGATGACCCGCGCGCACGCCAATGCCGATCTGACCCGTGCCGAGGGGGGTGAGGTTCCGACCCCCGCAACGTCAGCCGATGCGCGCTATTTCAACCGTGAGCTGTCCTGGCTCGCGTTCAACCGCCGGGTGATGGAGGAGGCGTGCAATACCGCGCACCCGCTGCTCGAACGGCTGCGCTTCCTGTCGATATCGGGATCGAACCTCGACGAGTTTTTCATGGTCCGCGTCGCGGGGCTCAAGGGCCAGCAGATGCAGGAGGTCGAGGCGCATTCGACCGACGGTCTGACCCCGGCACAACAGCTGGCGGCGATCGTCGCCGATGCCGCCGATCTGGTCGATAGCCAGCAGACGGTGTGGCACGACATCCGCCGCGAACTGGCGGAGCGCGGGATCGAGGTGCTCGACGGCGAGTCGCTGGACGGTGAGACCGCCGCGTGGCTGGAGGAGCATTTCCGGCTCCAGATCTTCCCGATCCTGACCCCGCAGGCGCTCGACCCGTCGCACCCGTTCCCGTTCATCCCGAACAAGGGGCTGAGTGTCATCTTTGACCTGGTCCGCATCAGCGACAATGAAGCGGTGCGAGAGCTGGTGCTGTTGCCCGCCGCGACCCCGCGCTTCGTACGCGTGCCGGGGGAGACGGCGCGCTACATCGCGGTCGAGACGCTGGTCAAGCGCTTCGCGCCGATCCTGTTTCCGGGGTTCGAGATCCGCAAATCGGCCACGTTCCGCGTGCTGCGTGACAGCGATATCGAGCTGGAAGAAGAGGCGGAGGATCTCGTCCTCTACTTCCGCACCGCGATCAAGCGCCGCCGCCGTGGCCGCGTCATCCGGCTTGAGATGGAGGAGGGGATCGACCCCGGCCTCGAAGCGGTGCTGAAGGAAGAACTGGGCGGCAGCGAGGCGCTACTGACCGAGACCGGCGGGTTCCTGGGCAATGGCGATCTGGCGCTGATCGTTGACGAGGATCGCCCCGACCTCAAATTCCCGCCCTTCGTCGCGCGCTTCCCGGAGCGGATCCGCGAATATGACGGCGACTGCTTTGCCGCGATCAAGGCGAAGGACATCGTCGTCCACCATCCATATGAATCGTTCGACGTGGTGCTCGCCTTTCTGAAACAGGCGGCGAGCGACCCCGATGTAATCGCGATCAAGCAGACGCTGTATCGCGCGGGCAAGCAGTCGGCGGTGATCCAGGCACTGATCGCCGCCGCCGAAGCCGGCAAATCGGTGACCGCGGTGGTCGAGATCAAGGCGCGGTTCGATGAGGAACAGAATCTGCTCTGGGCCAGCGCGCTCGAACGCGCGGGCGTTCAGGTCATCTATGGCTTCACCAACTGGAAGACCCACGCCAAGGTGTCGATGGTGGTGCGGCGCGAGGGCGACGAGTTCCGCACCTACTGCCATTTCGGGACCGGAAATTACCACCCGATCACCGCACGGATTTATACCGATCTCAGCTTCTTCACCGCCGATCCGCGGGTCGGGCGTGATGCGGCGAAGATCTTCAACTATGTCACTGGCTACGTCGAACCGGTCGATCTGGAGCTGCTGTCGGTATCACCCCGCCATCTGCGCGAGAAGCTGATCGAACTGACCGATCGGGAAATCGCCAATGCGCTGGCGGGCAAGCCGGCGGCGATCTGGGCGAAGATGAACAGCCTGGTCGATCCGGTGATGATCGAGAAACTGTACGAGGCGAGCAATGCCGGGGTCGAGATCGACCTGATCATTCGCGGCATCTGTTGCCTGCGCCCGGGCGTGCCGGGCATGTCGGAGCATATCCGGGTCAAGTCGGTCGTCGGCCGCTTCCTGGAGCACAGCCGCATCTGGGCATTCGGCAATGGCAAGGCGCTGCCCAATGACGGGGCGTTGGTCTATATCTCCTCGGCCGACTGGATGCCGCGCAACTTCGATCGGCGCGTGGAGTTCATGTTGCCGATCATCAACACGACGGTGCACGATCAGGTGCTTGACCAGGTGATGGTCGCCAATCTGATCGACACCGAACAAAGCTGGGAGTTGCAGCCCGATGGCCGCTATGTTCGCGACGATCCCGGCGTCAAGCCGTTCAACCTGCACCGTTATTTCATGACTAACCCGTCGCTGTCGGGACGCGGCGCGGCGCTGGAGGCGAGCGGTGGGGCGGTGCCCAAGCTGTCGCTGCGTCGCTGGCGTGCGGAGCGGGGGGCGTGAGCGTTACGTCGCTTGTCCAACGCAAGCCGCGCACGCAGGCGGTGCCGGAGGCGCAGCGCACCGCGATCATCGACATCGGGTCCAACTCGATCCGCCTCGTCGTCTATGACGGCTCGGCGCGGCTGCCCGCAATCCTGTTCAACGAGAAGGTGATGGCGGGACTGGGCCGGTCACTGGCCGCGACCGGAGCGATTGCCGAGGATGCGCTGGTGCTCGCGACCACGGCATTGGCGCGATTCTCCAGCCTCGCGCGGGAGATGGAGGTCGATTCGCTGCGCACCGTGGCGACCGCGGCGGTGCGCGACGCGAGCAATGGCGAGCGGCTGCTCGAGATCGCGCGTGCATTGGGCCTGAAGGTCGAATTACTGTCGGGCGAGGCTGAGGCGCTGGCGGCGGGCTATGGCGTGCTGTCGGGAATCCCCGAGGCGGACGGGATCGTCGGGGATCTGGGTGGCGGATCGCTCGAGCTGGTACGCGTGGTCGCGGGGACGGTGACCGATCGCGTGTCCTTCCCGCTTGGCGTTCTCCGGCTTGAAGCGATCCGGTCGCAGGGCAAGGGCGTGCTCGACAAGACGGTGGCGAAGTTGCTGGAGCAGGCCGGGTGGAGCAGGCGCGGGGAGGGGCTGCCCTTCTACCTTGTCGGCGGATCGTGGCGTGCGCTGGCGCGGCTCGACATGCATCTGACCGGTTATCCGCTGCCGGTGATCCACGAATATGCGATGCCCGCATCGACCATCACCCGGTTGCAGCGGACGATCGCGCAGATGGGCAAGAGCCGCATCCGGTCGGTGCCGAACCTGTCGTCGGGCCGCGTCGCGACGCTGGAACATGCCTCGGCGCTGCTCGGCGCGCTGATCAAGCATCTGGGCAGCAGCGAGACGGTCGCGTCGGCCTTCGGCCTGCGCGAAGGATTGCTCTATGGCGAACTGACCTTGGAGGAGCGGCGCGCCGACCCGCTGATCGTGGCAGCGCGCGACGAGGCGCGGCGATCGGGTCGCTTTCCCGAACATGGCGATTTGCTCGACACTTGGATCGCACCGCTGTTCGGCGGCGATGATGAATCACTGGTGCGGCTGCGCCATGCCGCCTGCCTGCTCGCCGATGTGGGCTGGCGCGCGAACCCCGAGTTCCGCGCCGAGCGCGGGATGGAAATCGCGCTGCACGGCAATTGGGTCGGGATCGACGCGCGCGGACGGGCCTTGCTGGCGCAGGCGCTGTTCACCTCGCTGGGCGGCGGACTCGAATCGCCTGCGCCGGTGGGTCAGCTCGCCCCGCCGGATGCGCTTGAGCGGGCGCGGCTCTGGGGGCTGGCGATGCGGCTGGGTCAGCGTTTGTCGGGCGGCGTTGCCGGGCCGCTGCGCCGGTCGCGCGTTGCGGTCGAGGGGGAATTGTTGCAGCTGCACCTTCGTGAGGACGACGCAGCGCTGTATGGCGAGGCGGTCGAGAAGCGGCATCGTGCCTTGGCCGGGGCGCTGGGGCTGACGGCGAGTGTGGCGTTGCGGGGGTAATCTGAATTCCTCCCCCAGCTTGCTGGGGGAGGGGGACCGCCGCCGCAGGCGGTGGTGGAGGGGCGGCTGCGCAGACAGCC
>JBHYGP010000219.1:0-4172 GCA_051858935.1 Sphingomonas sp. | reverse complement strand
TAGATCGCGGTTCCACTCGCCTGCGCCTGTGGCGCGACCGCCGTGACCCCGGCGATTTGCTCGCGGATCGCCTCGACATCCTGCTGCTCGAAATCGGGCGGACGCGGCCCGCCGCCGCCGCGCCCGAAACCCTGTCCGGGGCGAACCTGGAGGATGTTGGTGCCGAGGCTGGCGATCTGTTGCTGCACCGCCGCCGTGGTGGCGTTGCCGAGCGTCACCATCGCAACGACCGCCGCGACGCCGATGATGATGCCGAGCGTCGTCAGGAACGAGCGCAGCTTGTGCCGCAGGATCGATCGGATCGCGAGGGTGAAGGTGGTGCCGAGCATCAGGCGGGAACCCCGGTCCGCGCGCCGGTTTCGATCCGCTCGACCAGCCCGTCCTTGAAATGCACGATCGTGCGCGCGAATGCCGCCATGTCGGGCTCGTGGGTGACCATCAGCACGGTGATCCCGCTTTCCTGATTGAGCTGGGTGAGCAGCTTCATAATCTCGACCGAGCGTTCGGAATCGAGATTGCCGGTCGGTTCGTCCGCCAGCAGCACATCGGGGCTGGTGACGATCGCGCGGGCGATGGCGACGCGCTGTTGCTGGCCGCCCGACAATTCGGCGGGGGTGTGGTCCCACCATGGGTCCAGCCCGACCTTCTCCAGCGCCGCCATACCCAGCCGATGGCGGGTCTTCTTGTCCTCGCCGCGATAGAGCAGGGGCAGCTCGACATTCTCGAGCGCGCTGGTGCGGCTGAGCAGGTTGAACCCCTGGAACACGAAACCGAGATAGCGGCGGCGCAGCAAAGCGCGCTGGTCGCGGTCGAGCGTTTCGACATGGACGTTCTTGAACAGGAATTCGCCGCGCGTCGGCACGTCGAGGCAGCCAAGGATGTTCATCGTCGTCGACTTGCCCGATCCCGACGGCCCCATCACCGCGACGAAATCGCCCTGTTCGATGTCGAGATCGACACCCTTCAGCGCCTGAAACGCGGTCGGCCCCTCGCCATAGGTCTTGGTGACGCCGCGCAGGCGGATGATCGGATCAGCCACCCGAAGCCCCCGACTTGCGCTGGCCGCCGCCCGATCCGCCACCGGAGCGCTTGCCGCTGCCCGCGCTTTCGCCCGCGAACTGGCCGGTGATGACCTCCATGCCGGGCTTCAAATCGCCCGACAGGATCTCGGTCACCTGGCCATTGGTGTCGCCGGTCGTCACCTCGATCGCGCGCGGCTGGCCGTCTTCACCCTTAACATAGACGGTCTGCTTCGCTCCGCGCTGGATCGTCGCCGACTTTTCATTGCCCTGACCGCGCCGTCCGCGGCGCGGCATCAGCGCGCCGGTCATGCCACCGCCACTCGACGCCTGCTCGCCGCTCGTGCTGGGGGTAAAGCGCAGCGCCGCATTGGGCACGAGCAGGACATTGTCCTTTTGCAGCGTGATGATCTCCGCCGTCGCGGTCATGCCCGGGCGCAGCTTCTGCTCGGGATTGGCGACCGACAGGGTGGCGGCATAGGACACGACCTGTGCCGTCGTCGTACTGGTCGTGGTGCTGGTCTGCGCTGACAGGTTGGACCCGACATCGACGCGCTGGATCACTGCGGGGAAGGTCTCGCCCGGGAAGGCATCGACGGTAAACGTTGCGCGCTGCCCCTGCTTGACCTGACCGACATCGGCTTCGTCGATCGCGACCTCAAGCTCCATCGCGCTCAGATCCTCGGCAATCACGAACAAGGTCGGGGTGTTGAACGATGCCGCGACGGTCTGTCCCGGCTCGACCTGCCGCGCCAGCACCACGCCGTTCACGGGCGAGCGGATGATCGCCTTGTTCCGCTGGGTCGTGGCGGAGCGCAGCGCCGCCTGTTGCGAGGTGACCTGTGCCTGGCTCGCGCGCACCGTCGCGGCTGCGCGCGTCACGGCGGCGCGGGCGTTGTCGAGCTCAGTCTTGGCCGGTACGCGCCCGCCCGACAGGCGGCTGACTTCCTCGAAGCGGGCGAGCTGGCTGCGTGCCTCGGTCAGCGTCGCCTGATTTTGAGCCACCGTCGCCTGCGCCGCCGCGACCGATGCGCGCGCCTGGGTGATCGAATCGTCCAATCGTTCGGGGTCGATCAGCGCGAGCGGCTGGCCTGCGGTCACCCGGTCGTTGACATCGACCAGCACGCGGTTGACCAGACCCGAGAGTTCGGAACCGACCTGCACCTGATTGGTCGGCGCAAGCTTGCCCGTCGCCGAGACGCTGACGGTCAGCGATCCTTTTTCGACCGCGCGCGTCGCGTAACCCGCCTCGGCGGTGCCGCCGAACATCTTCCATGCGCCGAATGCGACCGCGACGATCACCAGCGCGAGTGCGATCCATTTGGCATGGCGCTGCCACGCCGGGGTCGTCTTGCCGCCGAGAAATTCGTCGATCTTGGGATTTGCAGCGTCGGCCATCAATCGGTTCCGGTCGTTTCAGGAGCAACAGGGGTAGCGGGCGGCGGGGGCGCGACGCTGTCGGGGGTCGGCGCGGCGCCGGCATCCCAGCCGCCGCCGAGCGCGAGATAGAGCTGGATCAGCGCCGATGCCTTGTCCGAGCGCGCCTGATTGAGTCCGTTGCGCGCGGAGATCAGCGACGCCTCGGACTGGCTGAGCGTCAGGAAATCCGCGAGGCCCGCGCGGTAGGAACTGCGCGACAGGATCGCGCTGTTGTTCGCGGCATCCAGCGCGATGGTGAATTCGCGTTCGCGTGCCTGCGCGGTCTGCAGCGCGACGACCGCATTTTCGACCTCTTCGATGCCGACCAGCACGGTCTGCTTGTATGCGTAGAAGGCACCATCCGCCGCCGCCTGCGCCGAGCGCACCTGCGCGCGGGTGCGCCCCGCGTCGAAGATCGTCTGCGCGATATTGGCGAAGACGCGTCCGGTGATGACGTCGAACAGGCTGCCGATGTTGCCCGCGCCCGCATCGATGCTGCCGCCCAGCGAAAGCTGCGGGTAGAGCTGCGCCTCCGAAACGCCGATCTGCGCGACGGCGGCGGCGAGGTTGCGTTCGGCGAGCCGGACATCGGGCCGCTGGCGCAGCGTGTCGGCGGGGATGCCGACCGCGATCCGCTCCGGCCCCTGCGGGATCGGGCGCACCGCCTCCATCTGTGCCTTGAGCGCGCCGGGGGCCTGTCCGGTCAACACGCCAAGGCGCGAGACGGCGCTGTTATAGCTCGCCTCGATCGACGGGATCGACGCGGCGGTCTGCGCCCGGCTGGCGCGCGCCTGTTCCTGATCGAGCGAGGAGACGAGGCCCGCCTGCACGCGAAACCCCGCAATCTCCAGATTATCGTCCTGAATGGTCAGGCTCTCGCGCGCATTGGCCAGCTGTGCCTGTGCCGCGCGGGCGAGGATGTAGTTGCGCGCGATCTCGCCCTGGATCGACACCAACGTCGCGGCATAGCTGTAGCCCGATGCCTCGAGCTGGGCGCGGCTCGCCTCGACGCCACGCCGGACGCCGCCGAACAGGTCGACCTGATAATTGACGTCGCCGCCGAGCGAGAAGCTGGTGCTGCCGCCCTGCGAGACCGTCGTGACCGTGCCGTCGGGCAGGGTGACCTGGGTGCTCGTCCCGCGGATCGGCTCGCTGCGCGACGCGCCGCCGCCCGCACTGACCGAGGGGAGGAGCGATGCGCGCGACTGGACCAAAGCCTCGCGCGCCTGACGTAGCCGGGTGACCGCCTGTGCCACGTCCAGATTCTGCGTCGCCGCCTGTTCGACCAGGCCCGTCAGCATCGGATCGTCGAACGCGGTCCACCAGCGTTGCAGGTCGGCCTGCGCCTGCTGATCCGCCGCGACCGAGAAAGCGGGCGGCACGCCAAGCTGCGCAGCGGTGCCGGGGCGGTAATCGGGGCCTGCCGCACAGCCGGCAAGCGGAAGCGCGGCGATGCCAAGGATCAGGAAGGGGCGAACCATCATGCCCCGAAAATGGCCAGCACCGCCCGGAACGTCCACCAAAAGAGTGTCGCAAATTGTAAGCATCGCGTTGGAACACGCGCGAAACGAATTGGTTGCGCGGGGAAATTCCCTCTCAATCCTCCTCCGCCAGGGGGAGGTGGCACGCGCAGCGTGACGGAGGGGGAGGGCGGCTGTGTCCTCTCGGCTCTGGCGGCGGTGCTTCCTCCCCCTCCGTCGCCTTCGGCGCCACCTCCCCCTGGCGGGGGAGGAT
>JBHYGP010000218.1:0-4187 GCA_051858935.1 Sphingomonas sp. | reverse complement strand
GCTCACGGGCATAGTATCTAGCGTATTGATCAAGTGGGTCGGCTTCGACAGGCATGACGATGCTTGTCTCGATCTTGTCCATGAGCGCTGCATTCGGATCGACCGGTTCAGCGACGCAGCCGAAGAATAAGATGCTTGGAAGCAGGGCGAAAACTTTCACCCAATCGGCTCCTCGATCGACCTCGGCGGCACGCTAAACCATTTCGGCCCCGCTTCGGTCATATGGAAGCAATCCTCCAGCCGCACGCCGAAGTTGCCCGGCAGGTACAGCCCCGGTTCGTTCGAGAAGCACATGCCCGGCGCTAACTTCGTCATCTCGCCACGCACCAGGTTGATCGGCTCATGCCCGTCCATGCCGATGCCATGGCCAGTGCGGTGCGACAGGCCGGGGAGCTTATAGTCGGGGCCGTAGCCCAAGGTCGCATACCATCCGCGCACAGCATCATCGACTCGGCCGGCCGGCGTGCCCAGCTGCGCGGCGGCGAAGGCGCGTTGCTGGCCGGCGCGGACATGCTCCCACACCGTCCGCTGCTCCGCGCTCGCTTCGCCATGAACGAAGGTGCGGCTGATATCGCTCTCGTAGCCGTGGACCCGCGCGCCGCAGTCCATCAGCACGACTTCGCCCTTCACCACGCGCTGCGGCTTGCCCGTGCCGTGCGGATAGGCCGATGCCTCGCCCAGCAGGATCAGGTTGAACGCCACCTGCCCGCCCAGCTTCACCGTCGCCGCAGTCATCAGCGCGGCGATGTCGGCCGGGGTCATCCCCGCCTCGATCCGGGGATAGGTCCAGCGATAGGCGGCCAGCGTCACGTCCGCCGCCTTCTGCATCAGCGCGATCTCACCTGGCGTCTTGAACATCCGGCACCCGCGCACGACCGGGTTCGCCGACACGATCTTCACGCCCGCAAGCGCACGCCACATGCCATTGACCGCAAAGAAGCGCGCGGTTTCCTCGATCCCCAGCGGGCGGCCGAGCAGCTTCTTCTCGCGCAGGAAGCCGGCGACCACCGCGAACGGGTCCTCATGCTCCTGCCACACGCGCACATCCGCCGCGATGCCGAGCGATTCGCGGACCGATGGTTCTTCGAAAAACGGGGTGACGATGATCGGATCGCCCTCGACCGGGATCACCGCCGCGGTCAGCCGCTCGCTCCGCCCCCAGCGCACCCCGGTGAAATAGAGCAGGCTCGCCCCCGGCTCGATCAGCACCGCGCCGATGCCGTTCGCCTTCATCAGCGCCTGCGCGCGGGCGAGCCGGGCGGCGCGCTCCTCGTGCCCGATCGGCACAGCATCGCCGGTGATCGGCTGTAGCGCCGACAGGTCGGGCTGCCCCGCCCGCGCGACTGCAGAAAACCCGATCGGCGCCAGCGCGCCCGCCGCGATCAACCCGCGCCGGGTCAGCCTCATACCACAGGCTCCACCGGCTCCTTCTCGCCCGCCGACACGATCGTCGCGAGCACCAGATCGCCGATGACGTTGAGCACGGTGCGGCACATGTCGAGGAAGCGATCGACGCCCAGCACCAGCCCGATGCCCGCCGGTGGCACGCCAACCATGCCCAGGATCAGCGCAATCACCGGCAGCGATCCCGCCGGGACGCCCGCCGTGCCGATGCCGCCGAGGATGCAGACCAGCATCACCGTGATCTGCTGCGTCAGAGTCAGGTCGATGCCAAAAAACTGCGCGAGGAAGATCACCGTCACCCCCTCGAACATCGCGGTGCCGTTCTGGTTCGCAGTTGCGCCGATGGTCAGGACGAAGCGAGACACCTTGGGCGGCAGCTTGAGCTTGTTCTCCGCAACCCGCAGCGCGGTCGGCAGCGTCGCGTTGGACGATGCGGTGGAGAAGGCCATCACCGCCGCCTCCTGCGTCTGGCGGAAGAAAGCGAGCGGGTTCTTGCGGGCGAGCAGCAGCAGCAGGATCGGGAAGACGATGAACATCTGCGTGCCGAGCGCCGCCAGCACCACGCCAACGAACGCCAGCAGCCGCACCAGCAGATCCCAGCCGAACAGCGCGGCGAGGTTGAACATGAAGCAGAACACGGCGATCGGCGCGAGCCGGATGACGAGGCCGATCAGCCGCATCGACACCTCGAACACGCCCTCGATCCCGCGCTTGAGCGTCTGAACATGCGGCTTGTCGAGGGTCAGCAGGATGCCGATGCCAAAGAACAGCGCGAAGAACATGATCGCGAGGATGTCGTTCGCCGTCATCGCCGCGACGATGTTGCTGGGGACGATGTTCAGAATCGCCTCGACCCCGGTCGGTGTGCTAGCGGTGCGGTCGAGGATCGCGCCCGCGCTTCCCTCGGATGCGGTAAGCATCGCCTGCGCTTCCGCGCGATCAACACCCGCGCCGGGCTGGAAGAAGTTCACCAGCAGCAGGCTGACGATCACAGCAATGGTCGAGACGCAGACGGTCAGGACAAGCGTGCGCAGGCCGACACGTTTGAGCGCCGCGATCTCCCCCATCTCGGCGATGCCGACGACCAGCGCCGAAAAGAGCAGCGGGATGACCAGCATGAACAGCAGACGCAGGAAGATCTGGCCGATCGGGCCGGTGACGTTTGTGGTCACCCACGCAACCCATTTCGCGTCCGCAGCGGTGAAATGCACGAACAGGCCAAGCGCCAGGCCCAGCACGAAACCACCCAGCATCTGCCATTGCAGCGTCGATTCGCGCCGTACTTCCGTCATCGCCTCTGCGCCCGACATGCTCACCCCTTAGATTGTTGCGGGGTCAGGCATAGGCATAGGGGCCGCCTTTGGCGAGTGCCGTCTGATAGGCCGGGCGGGCATGGACCTTGTCGAGCCAGGCGATCGTCGCGGGGCGCGACGCATCGAGCCCGCCGCGCGACCGCGCAGCCTCCAGCGGGAAGCTCATCATCACATCGGCTGCCGTCATCGTGTCGCCGGCAAACCACGGTCGGCTCGCCAGCTCGCTTTCGACAAAATCGAGATGGACGTCGATCATCGGCTGGATTTTCTTCTGTGCCGCCTTGCCGAACAGCGGAACGCGCATCAGCACCAGCTTGACCAGCAGCGGCGGCATCAGCGAACCTTCAGCATAGTGCATGAAGTGGCGGTAGCGCAGCGCCGAGTCGCGATGCGCCGGAGCGCCCAGCTTACCATCGGCCTTTTCAACCAGATATTCGATGATCGCGCCGGTTTCGGCGACGATGCGCGGCGCGTCGCCGCTGCTATCGGCATCGACGATCACCGGCGACTTGCCCAGCGGATGCACCGCGCGCAGCTCGGGCGGGGCGAGCATGGTCTTGGGGTTCCGCTCGTAGCGCTTGATCTCATAAGGGAGAGCGAGCTCTTCGAGCAGCCATAGGACACGCTGCGAGCGCGAATTTTCAAGATGGTGGACGGTGATCATCGCTACGCGCTCCATTGCCGGTCCAGTGCGGGGCTTGGCGTTTGTGCGCGGATGCAATGAAAATGGAAAGGGCCGCCATCACCCTGCTCCCCGAGTTGCGGGGCACGCAACCGGCGCGCTACAGGCACCGCCACAGCCGAAACAGGAAAGGCCCGGCGCACGCCACGCCGGGCCTTCCAATGGGAGACTGGTCCCTTGACCGCCACCGACCTGTCGATCCGGCACGGCCCGCACGGACATTGCTGCCCGAAAGTGGTTAACGTCGCGCATATCCGCACCCCCGGTGGAATCCGGGGGTAGGGTCCGCGCGCGCGGTCAGATGTCATCCTCGGCGTCGGGGCCGGACATCATTTCCTCGGCGACCTGCTCGGTGCGATTGCGGATCGCCGCCTCCAACCGATCGCAGACATCGGGATTTTCCTTGAGGAAGGTCTTGGCGTTCTCACGCCCCTGCCCGATGCGGATGCTGTCATAGCTGAACCAGGCACCCGCCTTTTCGACCAGCCCCGCCTTCACGCCAAGGTCGAGAATCTCGCCGATCTTGGAAATGCCCTGGCCATACATGATGTCGAATTCGACCTGCTTGAACGGCGGGGCGACCTTGTTCTTCACCACCTTCACGCGCGTCGCGTTGCCGATAATCTCGTCGCGATCCTTGATCTGGCCGGTGCGGCGGATGTCGAGCCGGACCGAAGCGTAGAATTTGAGCGCATTACCGCCCGTCGTGGTCTCGGGATTGCCGTACATCACGCCGATCTTCATGCGCAGCTGGTTGATGAAGATCACCATGCAGCGCGAGCGGCTGA
>JBHYGP010000217.1:0-4210 GCA_051858935.1 Sphingomonas sp. | reverse complement strand
GTCCAGCGCGGCGAGATCCTGTCCGCCGACGACTTCGTCTATGAAAAACGCTCGCCCAATATGGGGCGCGGCGCGATCGAGGCGGATGCGGCCAAGGGCATGGAAGCGGTGCGCCCGCTCTCGCCGGGATCGGTCGTGCGGGTCAGCGACATCATTTCCCCGCGGCTGGTGCGCCGGGGCGAGCCGGTGCTGATCGCCTACAAAACCGGCGCGCTCACCATCACCACCCAGGGCCGCGCCCTGGCCAGCGCGGGAGCGGGCGAACCGGTCCGCGTCGTCACCACCTCCACCCAGCGCACGCTCGACGGTTTCGTCGCGGGCAACGGGCTGGTCCGCATCGTTTATTGAGGGAGTTGAAACCCATGAAGAAGATCATTCTCGCCATCACCGCCGCGTCGCTGGTCTCGGGCTGCGGCAGCGTCGAGCGCCTCGGCCGCATCGGCAAGGCGCCCAAGATGACCGCGCCTGAAGAAATGGCGATGCCGGGCGGCGAACGCTCGATCGGCAATCCCGGCTACCGCGGCGGCACAGTAGCGGCGGCGGTGGCGAATGCTCCGGCTCCCGCAGGTACGATTCCCGTACAGGCACGCGCAGCCTCGGCCTCGTTGTTCCGCGCCGGTGCGGGCGCGTTCCTCAGCGATCAGCGCGCGACCCGCATGGGGGACATCCTGACGATCAAGATCAACATCGCGGACAAGGCAGAGGTCGGCAACAACACCTCGCGCAACCGCAGCGGTTCGGAAAATGCCGGTATCGCCTCGTTGCTCGGGCTCCAGAATCTGCTGCCCAAGTCGATCGACCCGACCAACCTCGCCAGCACCAATTCGAAATCGCAATCGAGCGGCGGCGGCAATATCAGCCGGTCCGAAACGATCAACATGACCATGTCGGCGATCGTCACCAACGTCTTCCCCAACGGCAATCTCGGCATCCGGGGTCGCCAGGAAGTGCGCGTGAACAACGAACTGCGCGAGCTGGTGGTCAGCGGCGTGGTCCGCCCGCAGGATATCGGCCGCGACAATTCGGTCCGCCACAGCCAGATCGCCGAAGCGCGGATCAGCTACGGCGGTCGCGGCCAGCTGTCCGACGCGCAGCAGGCGCGCTGGGGTCAGCAGATCTACGACGCGCTGTTCCCCTTCTAATCGGGCAGTCAACAGGATTGCCCGTCCCAGCCGGGGGGCCGTGGACGGGCAGCCCCTTTCCCAGCCGGGGGGCCGAGGAAAGGGAAGGGGGGCGCAGAAGCGCCGCCATTCCAAAAAAGGGGGAGGGAGAAACCCTCCCCCTTTTTTGTTGCCGGTCGTGGTGGGGTTGACCCGTTCTGAATTCCGTCATGCTGAACTTGTTTCAGCATCCACCCCGCAGAAAGCGGCTTAGTCGCGCTTGGAGCGGCGGACTCTGAGGCAAGTTCAAGGTCGCGCTTCCAAAGCGAGCAACGGGCGATCTAAGCGTCGCCGTTGCAATGCACAGAGACCAATGTCCTCGTTGGAGCGTGGTAACGAACGTTAATCACCGCACATCCCCCGTCAAAGATTAACGGCATCTCCTTGGCCGCTACCCAATAGGACTTTCCGCTTTTCCATTTCCTCTCGGGCATACCGCCGAGGTGCTCATAGATGTATCGCGCATCCACATTCCCTTCGGGGCCATGCGTGTAGAGGCGCACATAGGTACTCAGGTCATGTTCTGGTGCCTGCGCTCTCACCTGCTGTTCGATGGACACGGATAGTGCCGCATCGCCGGACAATGCTTCGGGTTTGCTCGCCTCTTTCGTTTCGCAACTCGCCAAGGCAAAAGCCAGGACGAGGGACGAGACGCGAAGTCGCCCCCTCATCCGCTAGCCCTCATCCTCGCCCGCACTCCGCCCAGCCTTGAGCGCCTCGTGCCGGTCGATCGACTTCTGGATATGCCGTCGCGCCGCGCGGCGGGCCGCTGCCGGATCGCCCGCCGCAATCGCCGCATAGATCGCCTCATGGTCGCGGTTGATCATCCGGGCGTAGCGCTGGTGCTTCTTGGTGTCGTTGCCCTGCAGATACAGCTTGCGCGAGGGGACCAGCCGAACGCCCAAAAACTGTGTGAAGCGCACGAAATAGGCGTTGCCGGTCGCGCGCGCGATTGCCGCGTGGAACGCGGCGTCGGCGGCGACCGATCCTTCCGCCTCGGTGCTCGCGTCCATCGCCGCCAGCGCGGCGCGGATGTCTTCCAGGTCGGCATCGGTGCGGCGCTGGGCAGCAAGATCGGCCATTTCCGCCTCGAACCCCATGCGCATTTCCAGCAGGCGCAGCACATCGTCGATCGCGCTGACCTCGTCCGGCGTCACCTGGAACGCGCGATACTGCGCCCCCTCCGCGACATAGGCCCCCGATCCGCGCCGCGACACCAGCAGCCCGCGCGCGGCGAGCCGTGAATAGGCTTCGCGCACCACGGTGCGGCTGACCCCGAAACTCTCGGTAATCGCCTTTTCGGTCGGAAAGCGCGAGCCGGGCGGCATCTCTCCGCGTTCGATCTGTTCCTCGAATCGCTGGACGAGATCGTCGGCCAGCGATGCCGCCTTGGTCACCGTCATCACCGGACGGATAGCATTGCCCGCGGGCATATGACTAGGGTTTGAAATCAGGCTGCTGCTGCTGGACATAGGCTTGCCAATCGGGTTCGCGCTTGAAATCGGGACCGCCGCTCCACGCTGCGCCGGCGTGGTAGACAAAGGGTTTTCCGGGGGCGACCCGGACGAGGATCAGATAATTGTCGGCATCCTCAGCAAAGCCGGCGAAGGCGGCCGGATCGACCATCACTGCGGCGGCCATCGCGCCCTTGCCCGGCACCTCCGGCCCCCACCAGATCAGCCGCGCCCGCTCGTTGTCCTTGGTCACCTTACCCAGCGCGGTGCCAGTCGGGCGTTTGGACAGACCGATTGCCACGGTCAGCGGCTCGGCACTGCTCGACGCGATGGTCGATGTCATGCGGACAAAGTTGCTGCCGGGTGCCAGCGCGAACTGGCGGGTTTCGGCGACATTGCGCGCGGTATCGACCGGCCAGGCGGGATAATCGACGCTGAACGCTGCGCGCTCCGGCCCCGCAGACTCGATCCGCGGGTTCACATAGTTGCGCGAGGTCCACAGCTTGTTGTCGTGCCAGATGCCCAGCCCGCCGACCCCGCGCCCGGTACCGACATTGTAGAAATCGACACCCTCGCCCTGGTCCTGATGCTGGTCGCCGGTGCGCAGCTGGCGGTCCATGAACGGCCAGCGGACCCGCTTGCCCCAGGCGTCTATGCCGGAGGAGGAGGGGGGCTCGGCGGCCTCCAGCGGTCGCCCATAGATGCGGAAGGCGATGCGGTCATTCTCGAACAGCAGATCGCCATAGCGATAGTCGGCGATCGAGGCGGCGGCTCGCGCCGTCTGTTCCTCGGCTGTCGCCGGGCGAAGCGGCTTGTGCTGCTGCGCGGAGGCCGCCCCCGCGACGAGCGCTGCGACCATCGCGGCATAGAGCGGCATTCGGGCTATTCGCAGATTGGGCATCCCATCCTCTCGACTTCGCGGCTTAGTTGTGTGACAACCTTATTGACAGCCATTCGTCAATTGGAAAGATTATGGCACCGGTGTCAACAACGATGATGCGCCGGACCCAGCAGGAGAGGGGCTGCGACCGTCACGGGTCGCGCCATGCCCGGAAGGAAATGAGATGTCGTTGATTCTGTTTGCCCTTGCCGGCGCGCTGCCCATTGCCTCCGCCCCGACCGCGACGGTCGCGTCGGTCGAGGCGCGCGCGCAGCTGCCCCGGCCCGACGCGATCCTTGCGCAGGTGCGCCGCGTCGCCGACTGGCAACTGGCGAACAAGACCAACTGGGCGACGATGCCTCTTGCGCGCAAGAGCGTGCAGAACCCGCGCGACTGGCAACAGGCGACCTTCTGGATCGCGCTGACCGAACTCGCCAAGCGCGACGCACGATACGCGCCGCCGCTGATGGAGCTCGGCCGCGAAATGGCGTGGAATCTCGGCGACAACCCTTTCCACGCCGATGATCAGCTGATCGCACAGGCTTGGATCTGGGCGGCGCGCAACGGTGCGGGTAAGGAGGCGCTCGCGCCGACTATCGCCTATTTCGATAACGTCCTCGCCAATCGCCCGACCGGCAGCCTTGAGTTCATCCCCGGTGCTCCCGGCGCGGGCTGGTCGAAATGCACCGATCGCTGGTGCTGGTGCGATGCGATCT
>JBHYGP010000216.1:0-4218 GCA_051858935.1 Sphingomonas sp. | reverse complement strand
TGGCTGCTGTCCTTCTCGCCTGAACTGTTCTTCGCGCTCCGCCAGGGCGAACTGATCGCGCGGCCGATGAAGGGAACGACCCCGCGCGGCGCGACCCCCGAAGCGGATGAGGCGGCGCGTGCCGAGCTGGCGCTGGACGAGAAGCAGCGCGCCGAAAATCTGATGATCGTCGATCTGATGCGCAACGACCTGACCCGCATCGCCGCGCCGGGCAGCGTGTCGGTGCCCGAGCTGTTCAAGGTTGAAACCTACCCGACGCTGCACACCATGGTGTCGACCATCGCCGCGAGGCTTGCGCCCGATATCAGGCCGGGTCAGGCGCTGGCGGCGATCTTCCCGTGCGGGTCGGTGACCGGCGCGCCCAAGATCCGGGCAATGGAGGTGATCGCCGCGGTCGAGCCCGATGCGCGCGGCGCCTATACCGGGTCGATCGGGCGGATCGACCCAGACGGGGATGCCGCGTTCAACGTCGCGATTCGTACACTGCACCTGAAGGAGGGGGCGGACGAAGCGAGCATTGGACTGGGGTCAGGCGTCGTCGCCGATTCACGCGCTGGCGAGGAATGGGACGAGTGCCTGGCCAAGGGCGCGTTCCTGACGCGCGGGCAGCGGCGGTTCGACCTGATCGAGACGATGGCGTTCGATCCGGTCGGCGGAATAACGCTGCTCGAACGCCATCTGGCACGGATGCGCGTTAGTGCCGAGGCGTTCGGGATTCGCTTCGACCACCACGGCGTGCGCAACGAGCTGCAGGCAGCGACCTTCCGCTTGCGGCACCCGGCAAAGGTGCGGCTGCTGCTTTCGCCGGAGGGACGGATCGTGATCGGGACCGCGCCGATGCCTGAGGTTCCGGCCGATCCGGTGACAGTGGCGCTTGCCACCCGCCAAGTTGCGCCGCGCGACTTTCGCCTCGCCCACAAGACGACCGACCGTCGTCCCTGGCCGCGCGTCGCCGGGGCGTGGGAGACGGTCTATGTCGATGATGACGGCTATTTGACCGAGGGTAGCTTCACCTCGATCTTCGTCCCCGGCGCGGATGGCGTGCTGCGCACCCCGCCGCTCACCCGTGGCATCCTGCCCAGCGTGTTGCGCGCCGAGCTGATCATGAGTGCGCGCGCCGTTGAGGCTGATCTTCGGCCCGACGATCTTTCCGACGGATTCTTGCTCGGCAACGCCCTGCGCGGGCTCGTTTCGGCTGTTACGGTTGCGGATGGGGGCATCACGACCCTATAGGGCGCGCGGTTTCCATTCAGAGAGGCGTTTTCCATGCAGACCTCCGCCGCGCTCAACCGCATCCAGCCCTCCGCGACGCTCGCGATGACGAGCCGCGTGTTCGAGTTGAAGCGCGCAGGGGTCGATGTCATTGGCCTCGGCGCGGGCGAGCCCGATTTCGACACGCCCGATTTCGTGAAAGAGGCGGCGATCGAGGCGATCCGTCGCGGCGCGACGAAGTACACCAATGTCGACGGCACGCCCGAGCTCAAGGCCGCGATCGTCGCCAAATATGCGCGCGACAACGGCCTCACCTATGCCGAAACCCAGATCAGTGTGAACTCGGGCGGCAAGCACACGCTGTTCAACGCATTCTGCGCCACGATCGACGCGGGCGACGAGGTGGTGATCCCTGCGCCCTATTGGGTCAGCTATCCCGATGTCGTCGAGTTCGCCGGCGGCAAGCCGGTGTTCGTCGCCGCCGGTGCCGACCAACATTACAAGATCCGCCCCGAACAGCTTGAGGCGGCGATCACCGCAAAGACCAAGTGGGTGGTGCTCAACTCGCCGTCGAACCCCACCGGCGCAGCGTACAGCGCGGCCGAGCTGCGCGCGCTGGGCGAGGTGCTCGAACGGCACCCGCATGTCCTGATCTATGCCGACGATATGTACGAGCATATCCTGTACGACGGCTTCGAATTCGCAACGATCGCGCAGGTATGTCCGGCGCTCTACGACCGCACGCTGACCGCGAACGGGGTGTCAAAGGCATATTCGATGACCGGCTGGCGGATCGGCTATGCCGGTGGGCCGCAATGGCTGATCAAGGCGATGGGCAAGCTTCAGTCGCAGTCGACGTCGAACCCGTGCAGCATCAGCCAGGCCGCGTCGGTCGCCGCGCTCAATGGCGACCAGTCGTTTCTGGCCGAGCGCAACGCAGCGTTCCAGACCCGCCGCGACCTGGTGGTGGCGATGCTCAACCAGATCGACGGCATGACCTGCCCGACGCCCGAGGGCGCGTTCTATGTCTATCCCGAATTCAGCGCGCTGATCGGCAAGACGACGCCCAAGGGGCTGAAGATCGACAGCGACGAGACGATGGTCGGCTATCTGCTCGACGATGCGAAGGTGGCGGCGGTGCATGGCGCGGCGTTCGGCCTCTCGCCGGCGCTGCGGATCAGCTATGCGACCAGCGAGGCGCTGTTGACGGAGGCGTGCGGGCGGATTCAGGAGGCGTGCGCCGCGCTGCGCTGAGCGGAACTTTTTTCACCGAGTGTTGAAACCTTTTACGCGGATTTCCCGAATATGAACGGGAACTCCAGCGCAGGTTCAGCGCGCCAAAGTTAGTCTTTGCTTGGAATTCGAGGTGGCACCCCCATCTCCGCGCCAAGCTCAAAGGATTTGTACCATGATCGCGGCTCTCAAATCGCCGTTTCTCCGCCGCTTCCTCGCCGGCTTCTCGCTCGGCGCGATCGGGATGGTTGCGCTTCATGCCGAGCAGGTGATGGCGGCACCGCTCTTCTGATGCTGCGCGCGGTCGCCCTGGGCCTTGCCGGGCTGGGTGCAATCACCTTTGCCAATCTGGCGGGGTTGGTGCCGCCGGTGCTTGCGGGTCGCGGCGAGAAGGCGGTCGTCATTCCCGCTTCGACAACGGATGTCGCACCGGCACCGCGCAATCAGGTCGCGGTGCTTGCGGGCGGGTGTTTCTGGGGCATGGAGGCAGTGTTCGAGCAGGTGAAGGGCGTCAAGTCGGTGGTCAGCGGCTATGCCGGCGGCACCCGCGAAACCGCGACCTACGCCCAGGTGGTGACCGAGCGCACCCGCCATGCCGAGGCGATCCGCATCGTCTATGACCCGCGCGTGGTCAGCTATGCGACGCTGCTGCGCATCTATTTCTCCGTCGCGCATGATCCGACCCAGCTCAACCGCCAGGGACCCGATACCGGCCCCAGCTATCGCTCGGCGATCTTTCCCCAGAATCCGGGGCAGGCGCGGGTGGCGCGTGCCTATATCGATCAACTGGGCGCAAGCGGTGCCTATCGCGCGCCGATCGTGACGAAGATCGAGAGTGGGGCTTTCTTCGAGGCCGAGGCGGAGCATCAGGACTTTGCCCGCCGCAACCCGAACCATGGCTATATCGTGCGCTGGGACAAGCCCAAGGTGACTGCGTTCCGCGCGGCGTTCCCGAGCCTCGCGCGATAGCTCTGCGGCGCAGCCTTGCGTCGTTGTGCGAGAAAATCAAAAGCGCTGCGCGCTCACAGCCCCAATTCGGCCAGCTTTCCCGCCAGCTCCGGCGGCAGTGACGCCATGTCGCCGCTGCCCAGATCAACCGGGGCGTCGCTGCCTTCCAGATAGCGCCAGCCCTGATGCGCGCGTTTCGCCTGCGGGACCACCTGCACCAACGCGGGATCGAGCAGAATCGCGGTGCGCCCGCCCTCTGCCTCGGCAAAGCCCAGAATCGGCGAGCGCGCCACCAACTGGTGCTTGAGGATCCAGAACATCGACCCCTGACCGGCAATCTCTTCATGCCGTTTGGGCAGATAGCGCGTGGTCAGCGCGACCGGGCCGTCGCGTCCGCGCAGCGCGAGCCGTTCGCGCAGATGATCGACCCCGGTGGTCCCGAACGCGACTTTGGTAAGGTGGAGCGCCATCGCCGCGATCTGGGGGCGGGGCGGCTGCCGGTCAAGCTACCAGCCGACCAGCCCCGACGCGACGGCAAGGCCGAGAAAGGCGAGGAACCCCATCGAATCGGTCACCATCGTCACGAACACCGATGAGGCGACCGCCGGGTCCTGATCCATCCGGTCGAACGCAACCGGGACCAGCACCCCGGCAAGACCCGCGACCAGGATGTTGATGACGATCGCCGCCGCGATCACCCCGCCCAGCGCGGGGTTGGAGAAGAGCAGACCGGCGCCCAGCCCCAGCAGCACCGCGATCGTTCCGCCGTTGAGCAGGGCGACCTTGATCTCGCGCTTGACCATTCGCACCGTGTTCGACTGGGTC
>JBHYGP010000215.1:0-4232 GCA_051858935.1 Sphingomonas sp. | reverse complement strand
GCGGGCTGGAACAGGCGCAGGGCGGGCGGAATGCGCTTGGGCGTGCGCCCCTCGCTCAGCGCCTCGCAAATGTCGATCGCGGCGACCAGATCGCGCTGCCGATACGGCTTGGACAGGCACCCCAATCCAATCATCTCGATTTCATCGGGACTACGCCCGCTGACAATGAGCACCGGGATGTTCTCGGCGCAGGCGGCATGGGCGACATCCGCGCCGCTCCCATCGCTCAGGCCCAGATCGACCAGCACGATATCCGGCTTGTCCGGCGCAATGATGTACCCAATCGCCTCACCCACCGAATCGGTCGTGGCGACGACGGTAAAGCCTTCTTCCGACAGGAAATGTTCGGTGTCGAACGCCACCAAGGGTTCGTCCTCGACGATCAGCACCCGAACGATCCGCCGCTTCTTTTTCCCGAACACCATGACCCACCCGAACGTTACGGTCCAACAACGCGTTAGGCGCCCTCCGGGTTCGCCCGCGCACAAGATTTTTGCGCGAAAGCCAAACCCGCTGTATCGCGCGCCAATGTCCCCTTCATCCACCAATGAACCTGAACGGCAACCTGCCAGGTCCGGCGAGCGTATCGCCAAGCTGCTTGCCCGTGCCGGAATCGCGTCGCGGCGCGAAATCGAACGCATGATCGCCGACGGTCGCGTCGCGATCGACGGTCAGACCCTGACCACGCCCGCGACGGTGCTGACCTCGCTCCACGGCGTCACGGTCGACGGTAACCCGGTCGCCGCACCCGCACCCGCGCGGCTGTTCCGCTTCCACAAGCCCGCCGGTTTGCTGACCACCGAACGCGATCCCGCCGGCCGCCCGACCATCTACAGCCGCCTGCCCAATGGCCTGCCCCGCCTGATGCCCGTCGGTCGCCTCGACCTCGCGACCGAGGGACTGCTCTTGATGACCACCGATGGCGAGCTCAAGCGCCAGCTCGAACTCCCCGCCACCGGGGTCGAGCGCAGCTACCGCGCCCGCGCTTATGGTCAGGTCAGCCAGGAACAGCTTGAAGATCTGATGCTCGGCGTCGAGATCGACGGCGTCCGCTACGGCTCGATCAACGCCAATCTCGAACGCCGCACCGGCGCAAATGTGTGGATCGAGCTCACCCTTACCGAGGGCAAGAACCGCGAGGTCCGCCGCGTCCTCGAACATCTCGGCCTCAAGGTCAGCCGGTTGATCCGCACCCGCTACGGCCCGTTCGAACTCGGCGATATGCCCGTCGCGGCGGTGGACGAAATCCGCCAGCATGACCTGATCGTCTTCCGCAAGGCGCTGACCGGCCCCGGCGGCGGCAAGGCCGCCTCGAACCTGCAATTGTCGGGCAAATCCAAGGCGGTCGACGCCGCACCGGAAGAGGCCCCCGCCGAACCCGCCGCCGCGCTCCCCGCCAACCGCGCCGAACGCCGCAAGGTCGTCGCGCAAACCAGCGAACCCGAAGCCTA
This sequence comes from Sphingomonas sp., assembly GCA_051858935.1. Lineage (GTDB taxonomy): Bacteria > Pseudomonadota > Alphaproteobacteria > Sphingomonadales > Sphingomonadaceae > Sphingomonas. The sequence goes on along the minus strand of JBHYGP010000215.1, from coordinate 2,781 downwards.
CAAACCCGCGCGTCCCCAACGCCCCAAGGCGGAGAAGAAGGGACCCGAGAAGTTCGGTGTCGCCCAGCGCCGCCGCCATCAGGCTGCAATCGAAAAGAAAAATAGCCCCTCCCCTTCAGGGGAGGGGATGGGGGTGGGGCAGCGCCGCCCCCCCCCCGCGCCGCCCGCGGCTCGATGCCGCTGCCGGCGCTTCGAGGCAGGAGCGCCGCCCCCCGCAGCAAAAGGGCAAACCCTTCGCCAAGCCCCCCGCCGCGCGTCACGCCCAGCATGACGACGATTCCGGCCCGCTGCTCGACCGGCCCAAGCGCGCCTTCCGCCCCAATGATCGCCGCCCCGGCCCCGCTGCGGCCCCCCGTCCGCCCGCTGGCAAAGGCGGCCCAGCCAAACGAGGCCCCCGCAAATGAGGATCATCGCCGGCACTTTTCGCGGCCGCCCACTCATCGCGCCCAAGGGCGAAGCCACCCGCCCCACCGCCGATCGCACGCGTGAGGCATTGTTCTCGATGCTCACCAGCCGCGTCGGCAGTTTCGAGGGGCTGGCGGTCGCCGATTTCTTCGCCGGATCCGGCGCCCTCGGCCTTGAGGCGCTGTCGCGCGGCGCGGCTTCATGCCTGTTCGTCGAACAGGATCGCGCCGCACTCGACGCGCTGCGCACCAATGCCGACAAGCTCGGCATCCGCCCCGACATCCGCGCCGGCTCGGTGATGTCGCTCGGGGTCGCAGCCAAGCCGCTCGACCTGATCATGATGGACCCGCCCTATGGCACCGGCGCAGGGGCGGTTGCGCTCGACAAGCTCGCCCGGCTCGGCTGGACCAGCCCCGCCACCTGGATCAGCATCGAAACAGCAAAAGGCGAGAAGGTCGAGGTCGACGGCTTTGTTACCGATACGGAGCGGGTTCACGGCAAGGCAATGCTGACGATCTTGCGGCAAGCGACCTAGCGGCGCATAATCGCGACATGGGAAAGCTCGACCCGATTGTCTCGGAATTCGAAACCGAGGAAGAGGCGCAAGCCTATGACACCTGGTTCCGCGCGCAGGTGGAGGCGGCGCTCGCATCAAACAAACCGCGGATTCCTCACGAGGAGGTGAAAACGCGGATCAGGGAAATTCTCGACGGAAAACGCCGTGTTGAGCCTCCGCTGGGAAGCTGACGCGCTTCTCCAGTACGAACTTCTGATCCAGTTTGTCCGGGACCGGAACGAACGGGCGGCTGAAGCCCTTGCTCTACGAATTGACGATGGCGTCGAACGCGTCTGCCAATTTCCGCAATCTGGCCGGCCCGGCAAGGTCCAAGGCACGCGCGAGTTGATCGTCCACCCCAACTACATCGTCGTGTACCGAACGACGGACACAGCGGTCGAAATCCTGCGACTACTCCACGCTCGCCAACGTTACCCCTGAGCGCCTTTCCCCTTCAGCGCCAGCAGCGCGACCAGGCTCAGCATCGCCGCACCGCTCAGATACCAGCCGACCGGGGCCAGCCCCGCATCCATCGCCAGCTTCTGCGCGATCACCGGGGTCAGTCCGCCGCCGATCACCCCGGCAATGTTGAACGCCATCGACACACCGGTATAGCGCACCCGCGCTGGAAACAGGTCGGTCAGCCACGCGCTCAGCGGCCCATAGACAAACCCCATCGCGAACAGCAGCAGCGCCAGGAACGCGAACACCCCGCCCAGTCCTGCACCCATCAGCGGCGCGATCACGAACCCGCTGCCCGCCACCATCACGCATCCGCCCGCCAGCACCCGGCGCGGGTCCCAGCGCGAATCCGCCGCCCATGCCGCCAGATAGATCCCCACCGCCATGAACAGGATCGCCACCAGCTGGACGCTCAGAAATGCGGGCTTGTCATAGCCCAGCGTCTTGGTCCCCCAGCCGAGCAGAAACGCAGTCGCGATATAATAGGTCGCGAAACAGCACACCGCGCCCAGCGGCCCGCCAATCAGCACGCCGCCATGCCGCCCGACCACTTCTCCCAGCGGCACCTTGGGCGGCGGCGCTTCGGCGAGGCACGCCTTGAACTCCGGCGTCTCGCCCAGCTTCAGCCGCACCCATAGCCCGACCAGCACCAACGCCGCCGACAGCGCGAACGGAATGCGCCAGCCCCATGCTGCAAATTCCTCCGGCGTCATCCAGCTCAGCAGCAGCAGGAACAGTCCATTCGCGGCGATAAACCCGGCCGGGGCGCCCATCTGCGGCGCGCTGCCGAAGCGCGCGCGCCATCCCGGCGGCGCATTCTCGACCGCCAGCAACGCTGCCCCGCCCCATTCGCCGCCCAGCCCAAAGCCCTGCCCGAAGCGCAGCACGCACAGCGCGAACGGCGCGATCCACCCCGCCATCTCATAGGTCGGCAGAAATGCCACCAATGTCGTCGACAGCCCCATGGTCAGCAGCGACGCAACCAATGTCGCCTTGCGCCCGATCCGGTCGCCATAGTGACCGAACACCGCCGCCCCCAGCGGCCGCGCAAAGAACGCAACGCCCAACGTCGCAAAGCTCAGCATCTGCTGAACCCCGGCGTCGGTCTTGGGAAAGAAGATCTGCCCGAACACCAAGGCCGCAGCGGTCGCGTAGATATAGAAATCGTAGAACTCGATCCCCGTCCCGACAAAGCTCGCCCACAAGGCGCGCCGCCGCCGCGTCCGCTCAGCGTCCATCAATCTCTCCCCTTACCGACGCCCCCCGGCGTCCTATCTCGTGCGGCACCGGCCCGCTCCCCCACCCGGCCACCCAGCGGTAGCATGATATGGGTGGCCGGGTGGGGGAGCGGGCCGGTG
>JBHYGP010000214.1:806-4254 GCA_051858935.1 Sphingomonas sp. | reverse complement strand
GGTGCGTGCTTTCCCGGCGAAATCGCCGAACAGGGTGCGCAGCTCCTCAAGGCTCTTGTGGTCGAGGCTGACATTGTTGAGCACCGCGACCTGCGGGGTGTAGAGTGCGATCGATCCGTCGCTCTCGTCCACTTCGCTGACATAGAGGTCGCCGCCGCCGACCAGGGCGCTGGCAAAGGGTGCTTCGGGCCGGACGAAGTTCTTCATCACCGCGCCGTTCATCACCGTGGGGTCGCGGTCGAGGCTGTGCAGGATCCAGGCGATCATGCCGGTGACGGTCGACTTGCCGCTGGTCCCGGCGACGCCGATCGACAGCGGGGCGGCGTTGAACAGTTTCGCGTTGAGTTCGGCGCGGGTCATGCGGGCGCAGCCGAGGCTGGCGGCCTGAACCATGTCGGGGACGGTGTCTTCGACTGCGGCGGAGGCGATCACCACCTGATCGGGCGAGGTGATGCCGCTGCCGTCCTGCGGGAACAGGTCGATGCCGAGGGCACGCAGCGCGTCGAACTTGGCGGGGAGCCGCCCGGAATCGAGGCTGCGGTCCGAGCCGGCGACGCTCGCGCCCTGGCCAGCGAGGATCATCGCGAGCGGCATCATGCCGCTGCCGCCGATCCCGACGAAAAAATGGGGTTTGCCGTGTTCCATCATGCCGGGCTATCGCGGGTTATCGTGAGTGGGGCAAGGCGCGGCCTGTCCCAAATCCCGTCACCCTGAACTTGGTTCAGGGTCCACCCTTCCCCAAGCGACTGAGCCGCTTGTGGCGCGGTGGATGCTGAAACAAGTTCAGCATGACGGCAGTGGTGGTTGGGGGTTGCTTGAATATGCGGATCGGCGTCGTCGCACCGGCACGGACAGTCAGCGCGGAATCGGCGGCGCGGATGCAGGCGTTCATGGCGCTGTACTGGCCCGCGCACGAGATCGTGTTCCATCCGCAATGCTTCCTGACCGAGGGGCATTTCGCAGGACCGGACGATGTCCGCGCGGCGGCATTTCTGGAATTCGCCAATGATGCGGCGTTCGACGCGATCTGGTTCGCGCGCGGCGGCTATGGCTCCAACCGCATCCTCGATGTCGCGATGCCGCAGCTGGGGGCGGCGGCGCGGAACAAGACCTATGTCGGCTATTCCGACATGGGGTTCATGCTGGGTGCGCTCTATGCCCGTCGGATCGGGCGGCAGGCGCATGGATCGATGGCGAGCGCCATGGGGATCAACGACAAGGGCACCGATGCCGGATGGGTGCTGAGCTGGCTGATCGACGGCAAGCGCGATGGGCTGGAGCCGACGCTGGACGGCCGCCCGGCGGCGGCGTTCAACCTGTCGATCCTGGCGGCGATGATCGGCACGCCGTGGCTGCCCGATCTGACCGACCATGTCCTGCATATCGAAGAGGTCGGCGAGCCGATGTACCGGATCGACCGGATGTTGTTCCAGATGGCGCATGCTACGCAGCTCCAGGGAATTGCCGGGGTGCGGCTGGGCGCGGTGACCGACATGGTCGACAATGACGTGCCGTTCGGCGAGTCGCTGGAGCAGGTCATCATTCGCTGGTGCCGAGAAATGGGCGTGCCGTATCTGGGCCGGTCGGGGATCGGGCATATTGCGCTCAACCGGGTGGTGCCGTTCGGGGTGATTTGAAGTCGGGCCTGACAGGCGTCCGACGATCCTGACGAAAATGGGCATGTGTGGGGCGGAGGCGACCGGGAAGCGACCGGTTTGCGGCGGGTAGGCGACTGCGACGCGACAGTTGGGCGACGGGCTGACACCATCGGTGCGACATGTGGGCGACGGGGAGGCGACTGTGCCGCGACCGATAGGCGACGGGCAAGCGACACCGGGGCGACGGGTTCGCGACAGTAGCGCGACACCGGCGCGACCGGCGTGCGACAGCGGTACGTCGCGTATCTTCGGGGTAGTTTCGGGCGGGGTGCGCATCGACCAGTCTATGCGCTTTTCGGGGGTCTGTAGGAAAGGGGCTTCGGGGGCAGCGGACCCCTTTCATTTTTCCGTCACCCTGAACTTGGTTCAGGGTCCACCGCTCCTCAAACGACTGAGTCGCCGGTGGAGGGGTGGATGCTGAAACAAGTTCAGCATGACGGGGGTGGGTGAGAGGGTAGTCCTGCGCCTCGACCGCGCCGCGTGTGGTGGGGTGGACCACGGCACGGAGGCCGGGGTGACGATGGGGGTTAGGGCGCGCTCGCCGTCCCGCGCGCTGCCGAGCGAAACAGTGCGGCGCTTGCCAGCCAGAGCAGCGTGAACACCGCGTGGAAGGCGAAGGCCTTGGGCACGCCGCCGGGGAGAGTTGCGGTGATCGGGGCGGTGGCGGTGAGCAGGCCGAGGATGAGCTGCATCGTCGCGACTCCGGCCATATTGCGGGCGAGGCCGGCAGCTTCGAACCGGCAGGCATAGCCGCCGACCGCTGCCGCGAGGATGATCATGAAATTGCCGGCGGCGCTGCCCTCATCGCGGACGATGCTGGTCCAGACGATCAGGAAGGATGTGAGGCCGGCAAGGGCGATGCCGCTGCGATAGGCGGTGGTGGGGGTCATGTCGTGGCTCCTGTGCTTCGATCACAGGGTGGGGATGGCGGGGTTTGCGCGCGGGGTAATGAGGCGAGGGTGAGGAATTTGTGAGGCGCGTGCAGGGGTGAGGAAGAAGCAGAAGAAGACCCTCCCCAACCCCTCCCGCGAAGGCGGGAGGGCTAGAGATTACGGGGTTGCTCAATCGCAGAGCACGTCGGTTGGTTCACCAAGGGCGGCGACGAGCGCCTTCACGCTTCGATAATCGGCGCTGAGCATCGCGCCTTCAGGAGGCTCCAGCGCTTTGCTGCCGGAAGCCCCGACTCCATAGCAGCAGAAGCAGACCGCGACATCGCCGACCTCCTTTCCGCGCGCATCATAATAGCGAAAGTAATGGTGCGGGATGAAGCACGGGCTTTCCTCTTCCGGGGCGGCGATGATCTTCAGGCCGTTCTCGAACGCTCTGCGCTGGGTCGCGTTGAGTTGAATCCCCTTGGCCTTGCTGAGGATCGGCTTGCCGGCATCGGTATAGCCGACCTCGACGAACAGGCGCAGCTGGGTTGCCTGAGGGAATGGGTTGGTGACGCGGCGATCCTGAAACGGCTTTGCTGCCATTGTGCTGGCATTCGACGAATCGGGCTGCGCGATTGTGTCTACCTTTCGCTCGCACGCCGCGACCGCGAGGGCGGCGGCCAGGAGCGCGAGGATGCGCGCGGCGCTCACCCCTCGCGCCCCACGCGCACCAGCGTGCCGTCGGGGTCGCTGACGGCGAATTCATACATGCCCCAGGGCTTCAGATGCGGCGCGCCGGGTTCGATGATCAGGTCGCGGACGCGGTTGGCGACGGCGTCCACGTCTTCGGCGTAGAGGTACAGGCCGAAGGGGTTGTCGGGGGCCTGGGGCGTGTTGGGTTCGTGGCGGAGGTGCAGG
>JBHYGP010000214.1:0-796 GCA_051858935.1 Sphingomonas sp. | reverse complement strand
ATGGCCCCAGTCGCTGTCGAGGGTGAGGCCGAGGCGCTGGTAGAAATCGGTGCTGGCGGCGAGGTCGCGGCAGGGGAGGATGGCGGTGATGCGATGGTCGGCGGGCATGGGCAGAGGGTAGCGTCACGGATCGGGAAGAAAAGAGACCTTGGCTCGCGCGCCTCACTCGCGCCCCATTGCGTACCGACGGTGATCGCCGGATCAATCCGAACCGCTGGAGACACGCAGAATGGCACTTCGACAGGATGCGCGTTTCCTCTGGCTTGTTGGTGCGCTCGGGCTGATGGCGGCCCCGACGTTTGCGCAGGGGGATACGCGGCATGAGGTATCGGTCGTCTTGCAGGACGATCCCGCGGTTACCACCGGACGGCTTGCCAATGGCATGCGCTATGCGATTCTGAAGCGGACGAGTGCCGAGCCGGGCGCGGGCGTGCTGATGCGGAATGAAGGCGGGTTCATCGCCGAGCGGCGGCCCGGCGAGCGCGGCCTGAGCCATTTGATCGAGCATCTGGTGTTTCTGAGCCCGACGCGCGCTGCGCCAGACACCTATCGGCGGTTTGTCGAAGTCGGGATTCCGCTGACCTTTGACGCCCCGACTGCGGCGACCAACTCGTGGCGCGAGACCAACTATTTCCTGTCCACGCGCAGGACTGACCCGCGCGATCTCGACATTTTGCTGGCGCTGTTCCGCGAGGCGGCGACCGAGCTGACGTTTCGGGAGGACGCGGTCGATGCCGGGCGGGCCGAGGTTATGAAGGAAATGGCGGAGAAGCGCGCGGGGAACGCGCTCTTCGCC
>JBHYGP010000213.1:0-4292 GCA_051858935.1 Sphingomonas sp. | reverse complement strand
CCCGCTCCCCGGTCAGCCGCCCGCGGGCGCACAGGCGCTCACCGAACGGCTGGCGCGCGAACTTTTCGAACTGCTAGGAGAGTCCGATGATCGAAGTGGTCCGCATCCCAGCGTTAAGCGACAACTATATCTGGATGGCGCATGACGCCGCGTCGAGCGAGACCATCGTCGTCGATCCCGCCGTCGCCGACCCGGTGCTGGAGGCTGCCGCCGCGCGCGGCTGGACGATCTCGGCGATCTGGAACACCCACTGGCACCCTGACCACACCGGAGGAAACGCCGCGATCAAGGCCGCGACCGGCTGCGCCGTGATCGCCCCCGCCGCCGAGGCCGCGAAAATCCCCACCGCCGATCGGCTGGTGGCGGAGGATGACACGGTGATGCTGGGCGCGTTCCAGGCGCAGGTGATCGACGTCCCCGCCCACACCGCCGGCCATATCGCCTATCACCTTCCCGAAGCGGAAATCGTGTTCGTCGGCGACACGCTGTTCGCGATGGGCTGTGGTCGCCTGTTCGAAGGCACCCCCGCACAGATGTTTGCCAACATGCAGCGGCTCGCCGCGCTGCCGGGCGACACGACCGTCTATTGCGCGCACGAGTACACCCAGTCGAACGGCCGCTACGCACTGGTCGCCGAACCCGACAATGCGGCGCTCGCCGAACGCATGGCACAAGTCGATACGATGCGCGCACAGGGCTTGCCCACGGTGCCGACCACCATCGCACTCGAACGCGCGACCAACCCGTTCATGCGCGCCGCGTCGGCGGAGCAACTGGCCGAACGCCGCGCGGCCAAGGACAGCTTCCGGGGCTAACCCACCCGCCGCTTCCAGGTCACCACGCGATACGCCCACACCACGACCACTGCTCCGGTAGTGAGAATTGCGACCGGCCCGACATAGACCTGCAACTCCTCAAACCGCGACCCCAGCAGCAGCCCGGCATAGGCCAGCACCGCATTCCAGATCGCGCTGCCGACGAACGTCGCGAGCAGGAAGCGCGGCATCCCCATCTTCGCCATGCCGGCAGGCAGCGAGATCATCGTGCGGAAGGTCGGCAGGAAGCGGAAGAAGAACACCACCCACAGCCCGTGCCGGTTAAAGAAGCGATCGAGCTTCTCAACATCGTCCCAGGTCAACGTCAGCCAGCGTCCGTGCCGCTCAACGAACGGCCGGATCCGCGCAATCCCGATCCAGCGCCCGACGCCATACCAAAAGACATTGCCGAGCGTCGTCCCCGCCGTCGCGACGATCAGCAGCGGGGTCATGTCCATGTCGCCGCGCGCAACCGCCATGCCGCCCAGCCCCATGATCACCTCCGACGGAATCGGCGGAAACACATTCTCGAGCGTCATCAGGATGAAGATCCCGATGTAACCGCCCCAGGCGATCAGGTTGAGGATGAACTCGGTCATAAGGGTGAAACGCTCGAGTCCCCCTCCCGCTTGCGGGAGGGGTTAGGGGAGGGCCTGTCCAAAAGCGAAACGCAGGAGGTTACAGGCCCTCCCCCGCCCCCTCCCGCAAGCGGGAGGGGAGCTGCGCAACCCGGCGCTCGATCGCATCCCAGATCATCGCGCTCGTATCGGTGCCGTTGAACCGGTCGATCGCCACGATCCCGGTCGGCGACGTCACATTGATTTCGGTCAGCCACTCGCCGCCGATCACGTCGATCCCGACAAAGATCAGCCCGCGCCGCTTGAGCTCCGGCCCCAGCGCCGCACAAATCTCTGCTTCCTTCGCGGTCAGTTCGGTCTTCGCCGCAGTCCCGCCGACCGCCAGGTTCGACCGGATTTCGCCCTCGCCCGGCACGCGGTTGACCGCGCCTGCCACCTCGCCATCGACTAGCACGATGCGCTTGTCGCCCTTGGCCACATCGGGAAGAAACGCCTGCACCATATGCGGCTCGCGCCACGCGGTGTTGAACACCTCGATCAGCGACGACAGGTTCGCGCCATCGCTGTCGATCTTGAAGATTGCCTTGCCGCCATTGCCGTGCAGCGGCTTGACCACGATCGCGCCGTGCTTGGCGAGAAACGCCTTGGCTTCGTCATAGTCGCGGGTGATCAATGTCGGCGGCATGAAGCGCGCGAAATCGAGCACCCACACCTTCTCCGGCGCATTGCGCACGCTGGCGGGATCGTTGACCACCAGGGTTTTGTCCGCGATCCGCTCCAGCAGATGCGTCGCGGTGATATAGCCAAGGTCGAACGGCGGATCCTGCCGCATCAGCACGACATCGGCGTCATCGCCCAGGTCCAGCGACACCGGATCGCCAAATTCGAAATGATTGCCCGCGACGCGCTGCACGGTCACCGGATGCGCCTTGGCCCACACCCGCCCATCGGCATAGTTCAGCGCCTCGGGCGCATAGTGGAACAGCCGATGCCCGCGCGCCTGCGCCGACAGCATCAGCGCAAAGGTCGAATCGCCCGCGATATTGATCGAATCGAGCGGGTCCATCTGGACGGCGACGGTCAGCGGCAAGCGATCCTCCTGTGTCATCGCGCGGAGGTAGGGACGCGAAGGCGGATTGTCACCCGATCCACGCATTCTCGATATGCCGCGGCCGCACGCCGGGCGCGAGTAGCAGCACATCGACCCGAATATCCTCGCCGTTCGCGGCATAACGCGGCATCAGATACTCCGCCGCCGCCGCAACCCGCGCCAACCGCCGTTCGTCGATCGCGAAATCGAGTTCGCCCGCCGTCTTGCGCGCCTTCACCTCGACAAACGCGACCAGCTTGCCGCGCTTCGCCACCAGATCGACCTCCCCCGCAGGCGTCCGCACCCGCCGATCCAGAATCCTCCACCCCCGCAACCGCAAATACCACGCCGCGCGCGTCTCGCCGTCGCGACCCGATTGCTCGGCAAGGCGGCGGTCGTGCGTCACCAAAATTCCTCCCCGGCACGGGGAGGGGGACCGCCGAAGGCGGTGGAGGGGCCGCCGCGCAGACGGCGGTGTCGCTTGCCGCACGCACCGCCCTCTTCAGGGCGGCCCCTCCGTCGCCGCTGAGCGGCGCCACCTCCCCGTGCCGGGGAGGAATTAGCCACCCTTCATCTCCATCGCCCGCGCGTACAGCGCCTTGCGGTCCAGCCCCAGCCGCTTGGCGACCTCGCCCGCCGCCTTCGACACCGGCAGCCGCGTCAGCGCCTCCGCCAGCGCCGCGTCGGCATCTTCGGCGCTCGCCGGAGCCGCCTCGCCCGGCGGGGCGACCACCACGACGATCTCGCCCTTCGGCCCGCCCTCGGCATAGCGCGCCGACAATTCGGTCAGGCTGCCCGTCACGCATTCCTCGAACTTCTTCGTGATCTCGCGCGCCACCGCCGCCTCGCGATCCCCCAGCCCTTCGGCCAAAGCCGCCAGCGCCGCCGACAGCCGTGGCCCACTCTCGTAGAACACCAGGGTCGCGCGAACCCCCGCCACTTCGGCAATGGCTTCCGCGCGTGCCTGTTGCTTGCTCGGCAGAAACCCCATGAACAGGAACCGGTCGGTCGGCAGCCCGGCCAGAGTCAGCGCCGCGATCCCCGCGCACGGGCCGGGAATCGTCACCACCGCACGCCCCGCCGCGCGCGCATCGCGCACCAGCTTGTAGCCGGGGTCGGAAATCAGCGGCGTCCCCGCGTCCGACACCAGTGCCACCGCCTGAGTCGCCATCCGCGCCACCAGCCCCGGCCGCACCGCCTCGGCATTATGGTCGTGATACGGCGTCATCGGCCGCTTCGCGCCTAAATGGCGGAACAGCCCGGCTGTCACACGCGAGTCCTCGACTGCAACCACATCGGCGTTCAGGAGTATTTCAGCCGCACGCGGGGAAAGATCGCCGAGATTGCCGATCGGCGTCGCGACGATGTAGAGGCCGGGCTCAAGAACAGAAGTCATTGGGGAACGTCATGGCAGAGGCAGCAGCGAAACGCCAACCGGGCTTGTCGCGAATCATCCGTGGAATCGTGATCGGCGCCGCGCTTGCGCTATCCGCCTGCGTCCGCCCCTCTGCCCCGCCGCCCGAGCCGGTGCGCCCCGGGCCGACCCAGCCGGTCCGCCCGACCACCCCGCCGCCGGTCCGCCCGGGACTGCCCGAAGCCGATACCGAACGCCACCGCGTCGCCCTGCTCGTGCCGCTGTCGGGCACCAACGCCGGCATCGGCCGCAGCCTCGCCAACGCGACCCAGCTCGCGATCCTCGATTTGAAGGCGGATAACGTCCGCATTACCACCTATGACACCGCGCTCGGCGCGACTGCCGCTGCGACGCGTGCGCTGGCCGATGGCAACAAGCTGATCCTCGGCCCGCTC
>JBHYGP010000212.1:9484-12324 GCA_051858935.1 Sphingomonas sp. | reverse complement strand
GCGTTGGACGCGAACAACACGAACCCGGCGCTGCTTCCACCCGCGAGGCTCAGGCCATAAGCGCGCATCCGCGGCATCTCGTCGCGGTCCCAAACCCAGCGCAGCGCCACGATCGCGCCGGCCATCGCGCAAAAGGGCAGCAGTTCCAGCCCGATCGTCAGCGATCCTGCGCTGGCGAGGCCGACGGTAAGGCCGCCGCGCGTCCGCTGCGGATCGGCGATGCCCATAACGGCGAGCGCGAGAAAGGCGAGTTGCCAGCCGTGATGGTCGATGCGCAGCGGCACGAACTGCGCCATCGTCGCAGTGCAGCCGAGCAGGATCAGGATCGACAGCGGCCAGGCGGCGGGCGCGATCAGGCGACGCACCGCGGCACCCATTGCCAGCATCGTCACGGCGAGCGGGAAGAGCGGGGCAATCCCCACGGCCAGCCGTTCGGCCATCGCCGTCCCGGTGAACGGCTGAAAGATCAGGATCAGACCCGCAATCGGCAGGTCCACCAGCCGCGACCAGTGGATGTCGAGGCCGCCCGGCGGGCTCAGCCGGTATTGCCGCAGGTCATACCAGTCCTGCCCGGCGAGCAGGCCGCGCACCTGCATCAGCCGCATATTGTCGTCGGTGTCGCTGAGCGCCAGCGCGTTGACTAGCCCCCAACGCTGCCACAGATACCAGCCGGCGATGACCGCCCAGGCGAGCAGCGTCCAGCGCACCCAATGTGTCCGCAATTCCCGTTCGAGGTCGAACCCCGCGAATCGTCTCGAACTCAAAACCGCTTCCCCTTCCGCAGCGCGAGCATTAGGGCGGCGCGCGACTTCAGGGCAAGGCGGGCGTGGCTTCACTCATTCAACGAATCGGCGATTTGCGGCGGAGCGGTGTGCTCGGCCAACTGATCCGCTTCGGCATCGCGGGGGGCATCTCCACGGTGATCTATTCGGCTGTCTATCTGCCGTTGGTGTGGTGGGTGTTCCCGAACCTGGCCGTCGCGGCGGTTCCATTCGCCTTTGCGGTCGCGGTCACCTGTGGCTTTTTCCTGCACAGCTTCTGGAGCTTCAAGGGGCATGGCAGCCGCGACAATAGCGGGCGTCAGCATTTCAAATTCCTGATCGTGCAAGGCTTTGGGCTGCTGCTCAACGCGCTGTTCACATGGGTACTCGCGGACCTGATGCACTATCCCGAATGGGTGCCGCTGATCCCGATCGTGACCGTTACCCCCGTCGCGACGTTTGCACTCAACCGCCAATGGGTTTTCGGATAAACCACGATTATGGACCGCATCGTTTACGACCGCATGGCCGAGCATGATTCCACCCATTGGTGGTATGTGGCGCGCCGCGACATCCTCGCCGATTATATCGCGCGCTATGTGCAGCCGCCTGCGGGCGCGCGGATCCTCGAGATCGGATGCGGCACGGGCCACAATCTTCCGATGCTCGGCGCGTTCGGCACGGTCGATGCGATCGAGATCGACGAGGCCGCGCGCACCGTAGCCAGCGCGCGGCTGGGCAAGGAAGTCGGCACTGCGCCCTTGCCCGAGCTGAGCGGGGTCGCCGAGGGGCAATATGACCTGATCGCGGTGCTCGATGTGGTCGAGCACGTCGAGGACGACGTTGCCGCGCTTGCCGGAATGGCGAAGCGGTTGAAGCCGGGCGGGACGATCCTGATCACCGTCCCCGCGCATCAATGGATGTGGAGCGCGCACGACGTAGTGAACCACCACAAGCGCCGCTATTCCAAGGCGACGCTCACCGCCGTGCTCGACAAGGCCGGGCTGAAATGGCGCAAGCTGCGCTGGTTCAACTCGCTGCTGTTCCCCGCCGCAGTCGCCGCGCGCCTTGCGGGTAAGCTGACCGGCAAGGACGACAGCGACGATTCGCCGCCGCCGGGGCCGCTCAACTGGGCGTTCGAGAAGATTTTCGGGCTGGAGCGCCATCTGCTCGGCCGCGTGCCGATGCCGCCGGGTCTGTCGATCATCGTGCTGGCGCAGCCGAAGTAGCGGACAACCGCCACGCCACGCGGATGCTGGTCGTGAATACCGGGGCATAGCTGCGCAGCTCGCGGCTGGCCGCAGCGTCGAAGGTGCGGAAGCGTGCCTGCGATGCCATTGCGCCAGATATCGCCGCGCGTAGCCGGCTGCGGGCTTCGGCTTCCCGTCCGGGGCGGGTGGCGAGCAGGCTGCCCAGGCTCCATTCGCCGATAATCCGGTCGCGATTGTCGGGGGGCAGGAAGCGCGCCTTGATCGCCAGCGCGCGGCGATAGCAGTCCTCCGCTTCGGTCAGTTTCCCGTCGGCGCGGTAATTGGCGGCAAGGCCGTTGAGCAGATTGGCGACATCGGGATGGTCCGCGCCCGACACGGCGATGAACATCCGCATCGCCTCATTCAGCAGATCGCGGCCCTGCGCGAGGAAGGCGCGCTTGCGCAGCGGATCGAGCCCACCGCTATCCTGATCGGTCGGCGCGACCACCGAACGAGTCATCCCCGCGCGCCGCCGAAACATCGGCGGGATCACCGTGGCGGTGGCCATGCGGTAGAAATTGTTGCCGCGATTGTTGAGCAGGATGGCGAGGTCGGCGTCGCCGCTTGTCCGCGCGATTCCCACCGCTTCGGCGAAGAGCGGGTCGGCATCGAACGCTTTTCCCTGCGCCGCGAGCACTTCGGCCAGCGCGTTGAGCGCCCAAGCCTGCTCCATCGCTCCCGGCGACGCAGCGCGCTGGATATCGAGCGACCGCCGCGCCAGCGCCTCGGCTTCGGTGAGCGCGCCGCGTGCCATGCTCAGTGCGGCGAGCTGGCGCAGGCTACGCGCGGTGTCGCCATGCTTCTCGCCCAGCTTCGCCAGCCGGATTTC
>JBHYGP010000212.1:0-9474 GCA_051858935.1 Sphingomonas sp. | reverse complement strand
GAAGGCGCGGCGGTAGAGCGGTTCGGCGTCCGCCAGGCGCAGCTGCATCGAAAGATTGTCGGCGAGCTGCTCCGCCGCATCCGCTGCGGCAATGCTGGTCGATCCGCGCCGCTGGGCCTGTTCGTACTGCGTACGCCGCGCCCGCTCGGCGTCGGCATAGCGTCCAGCGGCCTCCAGCGTGGCAGCGTCCTGGACCAGCATCATCGCGGCGAGCAGCATGGCCTTCTCCCCCTCATCGGGGGCGGTGTCAGTTCGCCTCGGCGACCGCGAGCAATGCCGCGTCGATCATCGGCGTTCCCGACGCATCCCCCGGCACATCATTGGCATAGGCGGCGAAGGTGAGCAATTTCCCGCTTTTGCCAAGCATATAGCCGGCCAGCGCGTTGGTCGCGTTAAGCGTCCCGGTCTTGGCGAAGATACGCCCATCCAGCGCGGTCCCTTTGAACCGCCGGCCAAGCGTGCCATCGACGCCACCTACGGGTAACGTCTCGCGCCATGCCGCGCCCCAGGGCTGGCGCGCGATCCAGTCGAGCAACGTCACCATCCCGCGCGGCGCAATGCGGTTATAGGTCGACATGCCCGACCCGTCGGAAAAGTCGAACGCCGTGCGCGGAACCCCGGCGGCGGCGAACATCGCCGCGACCTTCGCTTGCCCATCGGCGACCGATCCGGTTCCGTCGATCAGACCGGTGCGGCGCAGCAGCAGTTCAGCGTGGAGGTTCTGGCTGTCCTTGTTGACCGTGCGCACATCCTCCGCCAGCGGGGGCGGGGTCAGTGCGGCGAGCCACACCGGTTCGGGCGGGCGTGGGGCGAGCGTTCCGCGTAGTGTGGGATTGTCGGACGGGCCGATCACGCGATAACGCGATGTCACCGCGCCACTGACCTTAACCCCACGCTCGCGCAGCATCGCCGCGAGCCGCCACGCGGCGTAATGCGCCGGATCGTCGATACCGAAACGCAGCGTCCGGGGCGACGCATCGGCGGCGATCGTACCGGTGAAGCGGATCGTGCGGTCGAATGGCAGCCGGTCGAATGCGATGTCGGTCTTGCCGCCCGCCGCGACAGTTACGACGCGGTTGTCGATCGTCACATAGCCAAGATGGTCGAAGCGCGGTGCCTCGCCCGGCTTGCCCGGCGTCACGGTCGCAGCCAGCTCGTTATCGTCGATCGTCAGCGCCGAAT
The DNA here is from genome assembly GCA_051858935.1 of Sphingomonas sp. GTDB lineage: Bacteria > Pseudomonadota > Alphaproteobacteria > Sphingomonadales > Sphingomonadaceae > Sphingomonas. The sequence continues at coordinate 8,292 of JBHYGP010000212.1, read as the reverse complement.
TGGCCGTGCCATAGCGCGACGGGATATTGTTCCAGCTCATCCCCGAACTCCAGCGCTCGTCGGGGAACAAAGTCGCGTCGCCGGTGATATTGCGCACCCGCCGGATGCCCGCCGCGATGGCGTTGGCGAGCTGGCTGAGGCAGTTGGTGACGCAATCCGCCGCGCTCGACAGGCGCGCGTCGCCGCGCCCGGCGAGGATCACGTCCTTGCCCGCGATCCGCACTGCTGCACCGCCGCTTGCGTCGGGTGCGGTCATCGCGTCGGGCATGGTCCACCAGGCAGAGGCGGTGGTCGCGATCTTGGTATTGGACGCAGGAATGAAACGCTCATCGGGGCGAATCGAGACGATCTCACGCCCCGCCCCGTCTCCCACTACCAGTCCGAAGCGGGTGCCGGTCGGGGCCTTCGCAAACTCTGCTTCGACCCGGTCGCGCAGGGTCGGCGCATCCTGCGCCAGGACCGGCGCCGCCAGCGCGAGCGCGAGCAGGGCAAGCGCGTGCTTCACAGCAGCGTGGGAGGCTCGGACTTGCGTCGCGTCGATTTGGGCGCGGGGGCAGGTTCGTCCGTATCGACGCGCGGCGGGGCGAATGGCGCCACCGTGACTTCACCCGAATCCTGGAAGCGATAGCCGAGCGAGGCATGGCCCTTCACCGGCCCCGCGACATCGGCAACGAGGTAGAGCGGACGCCGCTTCGATTCGACATAGAGGCGGCCGAGATATTCGCCGATCATGCCCAGCACGAACATCTGCACCGCGCCGAGGAACACGACGACCAGCATGGTTGAGGTCCAGCCCTGCACCGCATTGCCGAACAGCCAGCCGACGACGATGTAGAGGAAGAGCAACACCGACAGGCCGGTCAGCGCAAGGCCGACATGGCTGGCGAAGCGGAGTGGCGCGGTCGAGAAGCCGGTCACTGCGTCGAGCGCGAAGCGGATCATCTTGGCCAGCGGATATTTGGTCTCGCCCGCATGGCGCTCATGCCGGTCATAGACGAATGGCACCTGACGGAAGCCGACCCAGGCGACCATGCCGCGGATGAAACGCGCCTGTTCGGGCAGCGACAGAAACGCGTCGAGCGCGCGGCGCGTCATCAGTCGGAAATCGCCGGTGTCGAGCGGGATCGGCGTATCGGTGATCCGGTCGAGCATGCGGTAGAACAACGCAGCGGTCGCCTTTTTGAAAAACGTCTCGCCATCGCGCTTGCGGCGCACCGCATAGACCACGTCCGCGCCCTGCTCGCGCAAGGTCGCCCGCATGTCGGACAATAGCTCCGGCGGGTCCTGAAGGTCGGCGTCGATCACCAGAATCTCTTCGCCCGCGCACAGGTCGAGCCCGGCGGTCAGCGCGAGCTGATGCCCGTGATTGCGCGACAGATTGACCGCGACCAGATGCGGGTCGGCGGCCGACAGCCGCTGCATCACCGACCAGCTGCCGTCGCGCGAACCGTCATTGACCAGCACGATCTCATAGTCGTCGCCGACCGCCGCGCGCGCCGCCGCCGACACGCGGGCGTGCAGCAGCTCGAGACAGCCTTCTTCATTGTAGCACGGCACGACGACCGAGAGCTTTGGACGTTGCATGGGACCGGCTTCTAGCGCGGCCTGCGGCCCTCGTCATGCGGGATTTGTTGCGACGTGGTTGACACCCGTAACGACGCCCCCTAACCGACTCGCAAATGAGAATCACTCGCATTCGCAGGTTAAAGGGGTTTGATATGAAGTCGCAGCGGATCGTTCTTGTCTCGGGAGTCGCGCTCGCCGCGCTGGTTGCCATGCCTGCGTGGGCGAGCGACGCGGAGACCGATCCAAAGGATACCGTGACCGTCACTGCGACGCGCACCCCGGTCGCGACGCAGGACGCACCCGCAACGGTCAGCGTGATCGATGAAGAGCAGATCGCCGACGAACTGGTCACCGACATCAAGGAACTGGTGCGGTTCGAACCGGGGGTGAGCGTCACGCGCCAGCCGACCCGGTTCGGCGCCGCGCTCGGCACCACCGGGCGTGCGGGCCATGAAGGTTTCACCATTCGCGGCCTTGGCGGCAACCGCGTGCTGATCCAGGTCGATGGCGTGCGCGTGCCCGACGGGTTCAGCTTTGGCGCGCAGGGCGTCGGGCGCGGCGACTATGTCGATCTCGGACTGATCAAGTCGGTCGAGATTCTGCGCGGTGCCTCCTCGGCGCTGTACGGCAGCGACGGTCTCGCCGGTGCGGTCAGCTTCATCACCAGCGACCCCAAGGATCTGCTGCGCGAGGGGCAGAGTGTCGGCGGCCTGCTCCGCGCCGCCTATTCCTCCGCCGATGACGAGTTCAGCGAGACCGCGATCGTCGCCGGCCGGTCGGGCGACTGGTCGGCAATGGCCGCCTACACCCGCCGCGACTTTCACGAATATGAAAATCAGGGCAGCGTCGGCGGGACGGGCGCGACGCGGACGCAGGCCAATCCGCAGGACGGGCGCTCGAACGCCGCGCTCGGCCGACTGGTCTATGAAATCGGCGGGCATCGTATCCGTCTGACCGGCGAATATCTCGACACACACCTCACCACCGATGTGCTGACGGGTCACAGCGCCAGCGTGCTCAACCTCGACGCGACCGACACCGGCCACCGCTGGCGCACCGCGCTCGACTGGACTTTGACCGGGGAGGGGCTGGTCGAATCCGCGCGGCTGGCCGTTTACCTGCAGGATTCGGAGGATAGCCAGTTCACCTTTGAAGACCGCAATCCGGCGGTCGACCGCACCCGGCTCAACATCTTCAAGAACCGCGTCTATGGCGCGGCGGGCGAGGCGCGGTTCAACTTCGGGAGTGTGGAGGCGCCGCTGCGCGTGATCGTCGGCGGCGACATCAGCCAGACCGAGCAACAGGGGCTGCGCGACGGCACCGTGCCGCCGGCGGGCGAGACCTTCCCGACCCGCGCCTTCCCGGACACCGACTATACGCTGGTCGGCCTGTTCGCCGCAGGTGAGGTGACGCTCGGCCCGGTGACGCTGCACCCCGCGCTGCGCTTCGACCATTTCGACCTGTCGCCCGACATGAGCCAGACCTTCCCCGGCATCACCCCGGTGGCGCAATCGGGATCGCGGGTGTCGCCCAAGCTCGGCGCGGTGGTAAAGCTTGGCAACCGCGTCCGCCTGTTCGCCAACTATGCGCAGGGGTTCAAGGCACCCGAGCCGAGCCAGGTCAACGCCTTCTTCGGCAATCTCGCCTTGGGCTATATCGCCGCGCCCAGTCCCGATCTGCGACCTGAAACCAGCGCGAGTTTCGAGGCGGGCGTGCGCTTCCTTGGCGACAATGTCCGGCTCGACGTCACCGCCTTCCACGCCGATTATGACGACTTCATCTCGCAGGAAGTGGTGGGCGGCAGCTTCACCCCGGCCGACCCCGCGATCTACCAATTCATCAACATCGACAAGGCCGAGGTCGAAGGGATCGAGGCGAAGTTTGAGACGTGGAGCGACACCGGCTTCACCGGCCGCCTCTCGATCGCCTACGCAACCGGCGACGAGATCGCGCCCGGCGGCACCCGCTCGCCGTTGCTGTCGGTCGATCCGCTCAAGGTCGTGATCGGTGCGGGCTGGCGCGACCCGGGCGGGCGCTTCGGTGGACAGCTGATCGCCACGCACAGCGCGAATAAGGAAACCGACCGCGCCGGCGGCAGCTATACCCCGCCCGCCTTCACCACGCTCGACCTCACCGCCTTCGTGAAGGTCACCGACAGCATCACGCTGCGCGGCGGCGTCTTCAACCTGACCGACGAAAGCTATGCCTGGTGGAGCGATGTGCGCGGCCTCTCGCCGACTTCGACCATCAAGGACGCCTACACCCAGCCGGGCCGCAACGGCAGCGTGTCGGTCAGCTTCCGCTTCTGAACAGCTACATACAACGGAGGGTTAGATGAAACACTGGATTCGCCTCGGCATCGCCGCCGCGCTGCTGACTGCAACCGTCGCCCCGGCACTCGCTGATGGCCCGGTCAGGGTGCGCACGCCGGAGGAGGAGAAGGCGTCATTCGAAGCCGATCGCCGCGACATTCTGGCGATGACGGGCAATTACAAGGTCCGCTTCGACATGCGCGAATCGACGCCATGGCGCGAAGGCTATGTGCCGATCGCGGCGAAGATTTCGGGGGGGCATGAATCGGTCCGCGTGATCGAGGATACCGGCCGCGTGATCCGCCTTCAGCACCTGCTGGTCGTCAGCCATGAGGGTAAGGATCACGTCATCAAGCATTGGCGGCAGGACTGGGAATATGAGCCCGCCAAGGTGCTGGTCTATTCCGGCCCCGACAGCTGGACCTGGGAGGAAGTGCCGGAGCGGATGCGTGCCGGAAGGTGGTCGCAGACCGTGTATCAGGTCGATGACAGCCCGCGCTATGGCGGCTGGGGCCAGTGGACGACCGAGGCCGGGGTCCGCCGCTGGCGCTCCAACTGGACCTGGCGCCCGCTCGCCCGGCGCGATGCGGTACGCGGGCCGGTCTATGACCGCTATCTCGGCATCAATCGCCACCAGAGCTTCCCCGGCGGCTGGGTCCATTGGCAGGACAATAGCAAGATGGGCCTGTTCGACGGCAAGCTCGAGCCGGTGGTGCAGGAATATGTGCTGAACACCTACACCCGGTTCGACGGCTATGCGGTCAAGGCAGCGGACGATTATTGGGCCGCGACCAGGGGCTATTGGGCCGCAGTGCGCGGTGAGTGGGACCGCATCGCCGCCGCCAAGAACGGCATCCGCATCACCGAAGCGGCGGAGTCCGGCACCGTGATTGCGAGCCGGTTGCTGGAAATCGCGGGCGAGATCCAGAGCGGCAAGACGCGTGAGGCCGACGCAATCAAGACTGCGAAGGCGCTGATGGATCAGGCGACCAAGGCGGCGAACTGAACCAGACCCTCCGGCCCGCGCAAACGTACCGGTTCCTGCCCGCCCCGGATCAGCCCCCGGGGCGGGCATTTTCTTGGCCGGGGAGCGGTCAGCCGATTGCGCGGTGAGGTATGAGGTCGAGGCCAGTCAGTGACGAGGCCTCGGCGATGAACATGAACCGCGGCTGCAGTGCACTCGGAACAACGTCACCCAACGCGATAGTGAAGCTGTCCTTGTAACCTTGAGAATTGATGCCGAGCCAAGACCAACCCAACGGCTGGGAAACGGCGAAATCAAAGGAGGAAATTGGCGCCCATCCATCGCCCGAAGGCAAATCTGCGAGCGACAGGATGATCTGGTCTGTGTCTGGCTCCACCGTCACTATGATCGCTGTGCGGTCGAGGCAGATGGCCACTGCCTCCCACCGAGCAGAACCGTCGTCCATAATGTCCGCATTTAAGCCCAGCACATTGGAGATAGTGGCGTCTAGGACCTCGTGCCAATCAAAGCGGAACGCCATGTGGTTCGCCATTCGATGATAACCCCTATTACGCGAACGCCTTCGACAACGAGACCGATCTTCCGCCGCCCTAAACCCGCTCCGCCGAACTCACCGCATCCGCAGCCCTCAACGCCGCGATCAGCTTCATCAGATGCGCCGCGTCGCGCACCTCGACGTCGATCATGTTGGTGTGGAACGTTGTGTCGCGCGTGTCGAAGCGGATGTTGAGAATGTTCGCCTTGTGCTGGCCGAGCAATGTCGCGACCATGCCGAGCGCGCCGGGCTCGTTCTTCAGCGTCACGGCGATGCGGGCGGTCCCGCCTTCGGCCTTGTCGCCCCAGCCGATATCGACCCAATCCTGATCCTCGACCGCGTCAAGCCGGGGGCAACTGATCTGGTGGATTTCGATCGGCGCATCGGGGTGGCGCACGCCGACGATGCGGTCGCCGGGGACAGGGTGGCAGCAGGCGGCAAGGGTGAAGGCGACACCGGGGGTCAGGCCCTTGATCGAGATCGGCACGCGCTGCACCGGCTGGAGCAACGCTTCATCCTCGGTCGATCCGGGCATCAGCGCTTCCATTACCTGTGCATCGGTGACCTTTTGCCGCGCGATTGCCTCCATCAGCGCGTCGGCGTCCTCGAGCTTGAGCCGGGTCAGTGCGGCGCCCAGCGCCTCCTCACCGATCGGAACGGGCAGGCGACCGACAATCTCGTCATAGAGCTTGCGGCCGAGCGCGATCGACTCGTCACGCTCCTTGTGGCGCAGATGGCGGCGGATCGCGGCACGCGCCTTGCCGGTGATCGCGAAGTTCAGCCAGTTATCCTGTGGCCGCTGCGCCTTTGACCGCAGGATCGCGACCTGATCGCCCTGCGCGATTTCGGTGCGCAGCGGGACGACGCGGCCATTGACCTTCGCGCCCACCGCCTGATCGCCCAGATCGGTGTGGACGGCATAGGCAAAGTCGATCGGGGTCGCGCCCTTGGGCAGCTGGATCAGCTCGCCCTTGGGCGTGAAGGCGAAGATGCGATCCTGATACATCGCCATCTTGGTATGTTCGAGCAGCTCCTCGGGGCTCTCGGCCTGTTCGAGGATGTCGACCAGATCGCGGATCCAGCTGACCTGTGTGTCGGGACGCACCGCATTCTGCTTGTACGACCAGTGCGCGGCGAGGCCGTGTTCGGCCTGGCTGTGCATTTCGCGCGTGCGGATCTGGATCTCGACGCGGGTGTCGCCGGCATGGATGATGCTGGTGTGCAGCGAGCGATAGCCGTTGCGCTTGGGTGTCGAGATATAATCCTTGAACCGCCCCGGCACCATCGGCCAGCGGCGGTGGATGATGCCGAGCGCGCGATAGCATTCCTCTTCGGTCCCCACGATCACGCGGAAGGCCATGATGTCGGACAGTTGCTCGAAGCTGACGTGCCGCTCCGACATCTTCTTCCAGATCGAATAGGGGTGTTTCTCGCGCCCCGAAATCTCCGCCTCGACCCCGCCGCGCGACAGCAGCAATTTGAGACCCGATCCGATCTTGGCGATGCGATCCTCGCCCTCGACGGTCAGCGCCTCAAGCCGCTTGGTGATCGATTCATAGGCTTCGGGTTCGAGCTGCTGGAAGGCGAGCGTCTGCATCTCCTTCATGAACTCGTACATGCCGATCCGCTCGGCGAGCGGGGCATAAATGTCCATCGTTTCGCGCGCGATCCGCCGCCGCTTCTCGGGCTTCGCGATATGGTGCAGCGTGCGCATATTGTGCAGCCGGTCGGCGAGCTTGACCAGCAACACGCGGATGTCGTCGGACATGGCGAGCAGGAATTTGCGGAGATTCTCCGCGGCGCGCTCGCTCTCGGTCTGCGCCTCGATCTTGGACAATTTGGTCACGCCATCGACCAGCCGCGCGACATTGGGGCCGAACTTGGCCAGAATCTCTTCGGGCGTGGCGACCGTATCCTCGATCGTATCGTGCAGGATCGCGGTCGCGATCGTCTCGTCGTCGAGATGCAGGTCGGTCAGAATGCCCGCCACTTCGATCGGGTGGCTGAAATAGGGATCGCCGCTTGCGCGCTTCTGGCTGCCATGCGCGTGCATCGAAAACACATAGGCGCGGTTGAGCAGCGCCTCATCGGCTTCGGGGTCGTAGGACAGGACCCGGTCGACTAGTTCATATTGACGCAGCACCCGCGAAAGATGGGGGGTGATGCTGCTGCTTTGCAACAGGTTTCACGCAAAACGGGCACCGGCGGCTGCCGATGCCCGTTTCACTGTTGCGTCGAAGTGACGGGTGTGTGGCTTACTTCGCGCGCGCGTTGCAGGCGGCGAGCGCCTCTGCGTCGAACGCGGTGCCGGCGACGGTGAAGGTGGTCAGGGCGCCGACGCGCTGCACAACGCGCTCGCACATCACCTTCTCGCTCATGGTCGACTTGGGGGCGGCGCAGGTGCCGTCCTTGCACTTCCAGACGGTGGTCTGGGTGATGAAGCTGGCCTTCTTCGGCGCCTCCGCCGGCGTGGCGGTGTAATGGCCCGACTGGGCGAGGGCGGGGGTCGCGGCGCTGGCGAGGCAGAGCGCGGCAGCGGCGATCGGGGCAAGGCGGATCATGATACTCTCCCTGGGGGTGCACTGCAACAAAGGTTGCGAATCACTACTTACTCCGGTAGGTTTTCAGTTGCAACTAGAAACTGTTGCTGCACCGCAAGGAATATAGCGCGTTGTGCAGCGGTGAAATTAGGGTAGATTTGCCGGTTATGGGTCACAACGGACTGCGAGAGCCGCTTCGACAGCTCGCCACCAACTGCAGCCTTCCGGCGGCGCTGGAGGCGATGGGCGAACGCTGGTCGTTCCTGATTCTGCGCGCGTCGTTCAACGGCCTCTATCATTTCGAGGAATTCCAGTCTGAGCTGGGGATTGCGCGCAACATCCTCGCCAACCGCC
>JBHYGP010000211.1:0-4292 GCA_051858935.1 Sphingomonas sp. | reverse complement strand
CCCTGTTCGTGGAGGAACTGGCGGCTGGTGCGGACCAGCTTGTTGATCGTCTCGATCATGTGGACCGGGATGCGGATCGTGCGTGCTTGATCGGCGATCGAGCGGGTGATCGCCTGACGGATCCACCAGGTCGCATAGGTGCTGAACTTGTAGCCGCGGCGATATTCGAACTTATCGACCGCCTTCATCAGGCCGATATTGCCCTCCTGAATGAGATCCAGGAACTGCAGGCCGCGATTGGTGTATTTCTTGGCGATCGAGATCACGAGGCGGAGATTGGCCTCGACCATCTCCTTCTTGGCGATGCGCGCTTCGCGCTCGCCCTTTTGCACCATGTTGACGATGCGGCGGAATTCACCCAGCGCCATGCCGGTCTGCTGGCTGATCTCCGACACCTCGACGCGGATGCGATCGACAGCGGCGGTTTCGTTCTCGACGAATGCCTTCCACTTCTTGTCGAGCCCGCCGACCGATTCCAGCCAATTCTCGTCCATCTCGTGATCGACGTAGCGGTCGAGGAAGTCCTTGCGGCTCACCTTGTGCCGCTCGGCAAGGCGCAGCATCTGGCCACCTAGCGCGGTCAGGCGACGGTTATAGCTGTAGAGCTGATCGACGAGATATTCGATCTTCGCGTTGTGGAACTGGACGCTCTCGACCTCGGCGGTCAGCTCCTCGCGCAGCTTGTGATATTTCTTCTCGTCCGACGCACTCAGCTCGCCGCCCGCCGCCATCGCGTCGAGCCGGTTCTGCTGGATCTTGCTGAACTTCTTGTAGATCGCGGTGATGTTCGCGAAGCGCTCGAGCGCCTGCGGCTTGAGCGTTTCCTCCATCTGGGCGAGGCTGAGGGTGTTGTCCTCCTCTTCCTCGTCCGAAATGCGCGGGGCGCGACGCTCGGTCAGCTCGTCATCTTCATCGGCGGGGGCCTCTTCGGGCTCTTCCTCTTCCTTGAAGCTGGTGCCGGCGGTCTTTTCGCTGATCTCGCCCGAATCATCGTCCTCGGCGCCCTCGACCTGTTCGGCCGACGGACCCTTGGACAGCATGGCATCGAGATCGAGGATCTCGCGCAGCTGCATCGTGCCTTCGTTGAGGGCGTCCGACCAGCCGATGATCGCATTGAAGGTGATCGGCGATTCGCACAGGCCCAGGATCATCGTGTCGCGGCCGGCCTCGATCCGCTTGGCGATCGCGATTTCGCCCTCACGGCTGAGCAGTTCGACCGCGCCCATCTCGCGCAGATACATGCGGACCGGATCGTCGGTACGATCGACGGTTTCCTTTTTCTTCGCGACTTCAAAGGCGGGCTCGTCGTCCTTGCCCTCAGCATCCACCTCCTCGGGGGTGTCGTCCTCGGGCTGGTCGTCTTCGCCGACATCTTCATTTTCGACGACGTTGACGCCCATGTCGCTGAGCGCGGACATGACGTCTTCGATCTGTTCGGAGCTGAACTGGTCCTGCGGCAGCATCTCGTTGAGCTGGTCCACGGTGATGTAGCCGCGCTTTTTCGCGCGGGCGACCAGCTTCTTGATCGAGCCTTCGTTGAGATCGATCAGCGGGGCGTCACCGGATTCCGTGGGTTCCGCACCGTCTGCCATATTTGCCTTAGCCATCGACTGCCTTTGAAATCATATGGCGGCAATTATACGCCGCCCTAATCACCTAATTACGTCTCGTCCGCAAGCATCAGATTGGCGAGCCGCATTTCCAGCTCCGCCTTGCGCCGTACCAGGGCCACCTGACGCTCGAACGCTTCATCACTGAAACGCGCCTGAACCGCCGCGGTTGCTTCTGCCAGCGCCGCTTCGACCTGAGGCCGCGCCGCCAGCACCGCGATCGCTTCGCCAAGGTCGAGCGCGGCCCGCCCCGCATCCCATTCCTTCTGGGTGAAGGTGAAGGGAAGCTGGTCGGCGCGCAGCAACTCCGCTGCTTGTGAATCGAAACCGGACGCCGCCAATATGGTACGCAGTCGCGCGCTATCAAGCGCCCGATCCTCCAGCGCGACATCGACCACCGCCTCGAACAGCCGCCCGAGCGCGCCATCGGCGTGGGCGAGGCTGGTCAGCGTTTCGACATGGCGGGCGATTTCGGCGGGGTGACGGATCAGGCCGGCGAGCACTGCCTTGGCCAGCACCCGGTCGATGCCGCCACTGCCGACTGCTTGCGCGGCGGGGCTGGGTGGGGGTTCGGGCGGTTGCCAGCGCTGGCCGGGCTTGAACGGGCCGCGGCTCTGATTCCGGGGCGTGAAGGTACGTGGGGGCGGGGCGAAGTGCTCGTCGACGCGGCGGCGGAACTCGTTGATGTACTCGTGGCGGACATTGCCGTCCTGGATCGTCGCTGCGAGGTCGGACAGCCGACGCTTGAGCCCTGCGCGCGCTTCAGGCGTATCGACCGGCTCGGCGGCGAGTTCGTGTTGCCAGAGGCGATCGGCGAGCGGCTGGGCCGAGGCGAGCAGCGTCTCGAACGCCTGGGGTCCCGATGCGCGGACGAGATCGTCGGGGTCCTGACCCGGGGGCAGGGTGACGAAGGCGAGGCTGCGGCCCGGCTGGAGCAGGGGCAGGGCGCGGTGCGCGGCGCGGATCGCCGCCTTTTGCCCGGCATTGTCGCCGTCGAAGGAGAGGTAGGGGATGTCGGACATGCGCCACAGCCGCTCAAGCTGATGTTCGGTCATAGCGGTGCCGAGCGGCGCGACCGCTTCGCCAAACCCGGCCTGCGCCAGCGCGATGACGTCCATATAGCCCTCGACCGCGATCACCCGGTTCGCCTTGCGCGAGGCGGCGGAGGCGCGGTCGAGATTGTAGAGGGTTCGGCCCTTGTCGAAGAGCGGCGTTTCGGGAGAGTTCAAATATTTCGGTTCGCCCTCGCCGATGATGCGTCCGCCAAAGCCGATGATGCGCCCGCGCGCATCCTTGATCGGGATCATCAGGCGGCCGCGAAACCGGTCATAGGGTTCCTTGCCCTCGACCTGGATCAGCAGCCCCGCCTCGACCAGCGTGGCGTCGCCATAGGATTTGAGCGCTTCCCGCAACTTGGTGCGCGAGTCGGGGGCATAGCCCATGCCGAACGTCCGCGCGGTCTCCGCTGTCACGCGCCGCCGTTCGAGCAGCGCCCGCGCTTCGGCCCCGGCGATGCCGTGGAGCTGCTCGGTGTAGAATTTGGCCGCGTCGGCCATGACCTCGTGCAGCCCCTTGGCGCGCTCGGCCCGTTGCGCGGCGCGGGGATCGTCGGCGGGCATGTCGAGCCCCGCCGCCTGCGCCAGTTCCTTGACCGCATCGATGAACGGTAGGCCGTCATGCTCGGTCATCCACCGGATTGCGTCGCCATGCGCGCCGCAACCGAAGCAGTGATAAAAGCCCTTGTCGTCGTTGATTGTGAACGACGGCGTCTTCTCGTTATGGAAGGGGCAGCACGCCTTGTATTCGCGGCCCGCGCGGGTGATTTTCACGCTGCGCCCGATCAGGGCGGAGAGCGTGGTGCGGGCGCGCAGCTCGTCGAGAAAGGCGGGTGTGAGGCTCATCGTGCGTTGTCGGACATGCCCAAGCCCGGGGCGGGCCGCAAGCGTGGGCGACGGGTCAGAACGATGCGACGGTCTTGAGGAAGGCGGCGATCCTGGCCGCGTCCTTCACCCCCGGCGCGCTTTCGATGCCGGAGGAGACATCGACCAGCCGTGCGCCACTAATGCCAACCGCTTCGGCGACATTGGTGGCGTCGAGGCCGCCCGACAGCGCCCAGGGGAGCGGATGGTCGAAGCCTTGCAGCAGCGTCCAGTCGAAGCGCAGGCCCATGCCGCCGGGGAGCTTTGCATCCTCGGGCGTCTTGGCGTCGTAGAGGATGCGTTGCGCCGCGCCGCGAAATCTGTGCGCTGCGTCGAGATCGGCGCGGGTCTTAACTGCGACGGCGGCCCAGACGGGCAGGCGGGTGCGCGTGCCGATCGCAGCCGCGCGGTCGGGCGTCGTGCGGTGGAGCTGAATCGCGTCGAGTCGCGCCGAGCGAATCGCCTGATCGAGCAGTGCATCTTCGGGGTCGACGAACACGCCGACCCGCTCGACATGGTCGGGCACCTGCCCCGCCAGTGCGGCGGACTGGTCGAAGGTGACATGGCGCGGCGAGGGCGGGAAGAAGACGAAGCCGACATGGCTTGCCCCGCCCGCGACCGCGGCATCGAGCGTCGCGGCGGTGGACAGGCCGCAAATCTTGGCTGTGACGGGCATCGTCGCTGGCAATCGGCTGCGGGCGGGACTTTGGCAAGGGCGAAGTTGGGCCGGTGCGAGCATTGCACTCTACTCGTGAGGTCGGCC
>JBHYGP010000210.1:0-4321 GCA_051858935.1 Sphingomonas sp. | reverse complement strand
CTGAGCCGCTGGTGGAGGGGTGGATGCTGAAACAAGTTCAGCATGACGGAAGTATGTGTGACGTCCCCTAGTCGAGCGGCTCGACGTCCACCGACACCGCCATGTCCTGCGCGCCAGAACCCAACACGATGCCGTCGATCGGGGCGATGTCGGTATAGTCGCGGCCGATCGCGACGACGACATGGTCGCTCGCCATCCAGATGCCGTTGGTGGGATCGACCCCGACCCAGCCGCGCTCCGGGCCGCACCACAGCAGGACCCATGCGTGGGTGGCGTCGGCACCCACCAGCCGGGGCTGGCCGGGAGGCGGGAGCGTGCGGAGATAGCCCGAGGCATAGGCGGCGGGCAGGCCGGCGGCGCGCAGGCCGGAGATCATGATCTGCGCGAAATCCTGGCACACCCCCCCGCGCTTCAGGAACGCCTCGCGCGGGGGCGTGTCGACAAGGGTCGCCGTGGGGTCGAAGGCGAATTCGTTCTGGATGCGACAGGCAAGCGCGATGGCGGCGTCGAGCGCGCCACGCGCGGGATCCAACTCCTGTGCGCACCACGCCGCAATGTCGCGGTCGAGCGGGATCAGCGGCGAGGGAAAGAGATAGGAGGCGGGACTGGCCGGCCCGGCATCGCGGCTGGCGCGCGCGGCTGCGGCGACCTGCGCCAGCGTGGGATCGCTCGCGAGCGGCATCGGCACCGGGCGGTCGACGGTGATCGTGCAGCGGCTCTCGATCGTCAGGCTGCGCACCGCCTGGGTCACCACCAGCCGCACGACATTGGCGAGCCCCGCCTCGGCCCGTGCCGGCGCGGTGTCGCCGCCCGGCTCGATGCTGAGGCCGTAGTCGTGGATCTCCTGCCCCGACCAGTGAATCGGCTTCAATCGCAAATTGCAGCGGGCGAACCCGACCGGCTCGGCATAGTCGAACCGGGTGACGTGGCGGATGGCGTAGCGCATCAGCCTACGACCAGCCCTGCGGCCCTGAGCGGTTCCGACCCGTGGAGGAAGTAGCGGCGCGCGACCGCGTTCGACAGGTCGGCAAGCTTGTTGCCGATCGCGTAAAGCTGATCGCTGCCGAAGCTCGCCGCCTGCGCGGTCGCGACCATCGCGGCGAGTTCACGCGCGATGGCCTGTTGCGGTTCGGCCAGACCGGCGTCGGACAGCACAGGGAGCGCGTCGAGATGCGCGGCGATCGCCTCGACCTGAAACGCGATGCCACGCGGATTGCCGGGGTCGAGCGCGATCAGGTCGAGTGTCGGCACGCGGGCGATGCCGGTCAGGTAACGCTGGCGATAGCTGATCTGGCTGTCGGCGAGGTCGAGCAGCGCGGAGAGATCGTCGCTCGTCGCATCGGGCTGGCCCAATGCGAGCAGCGCACCGACCGTCGCCACCGCGCGCTCGATCCGGCGGCCAAGATCGTGGAAGCGCCAGGCATCGGTGCGGCCCATATGCTCCGACGACAGCCCTGCGAGCGCGGAATAGCGCCGCTGGAGCGAACCCGCCCGGTCGAGCGCGCCGCCGCGCGTCGGATAGGGCGCGTCGAGCAGGCGGATCATATCGGCGGACAGCCGGTCGCGGCTGACCGCGCCGATCGCACGCGCCTGACGGTTGATCGCGCGGACGCTGTACCAGCCATCGGTGGCGTCCATCGCCGCTTCGGCAAAGCGGGTGAGGTGCGCACGGCCCAGGCTGTCGGGCTGTGGCCCCGCCCCCGCCTCGACCACCAGGCCGACCAGCCGCCCGACAGTATCGGCGGCGAGCGCGGCGCCGCTGTCGGCGCTGATCGAATGGCCGAGCAGGGCGCGGACCACGCCCAGTCGCGCCTCGCCGCGTTCGAGATAGCGGCCGAGCCAGTAGAGATTGTCGGCCACCCGGCTGGGCAGGGTGCCGGGATTGCGGCGCAGCTGGGTGGTGTCGCTCGGCTGGAGCAGGGTAACCGGCGCTACGGGCGCATCGCCATGGATCACGACATCGGCGGACCAGTTGCCCTCGCCCATCACCGCCGCGCGCGCGTCGGGCTTGTCGCCGATCTGGGCGAAGCCGCCGGGCATGACGTGCCAGCTGCCGTCCGCACCGCGCGCCGCGAACACGCGCAGGGTGAAGGGGCGCGCTTCCAGCCGGCCGTCGCTGACCAGCGGCATGGTCGAGAGGCGCACGACTTCCTGCCCGACATAATCCTGTGGCCGCCGGTCGAAATCGGCGATCAGCGCGGCGCGCGTCTCGGGCGGCATTGCCGAGCCGAGCATCGCATCGCTCAGCACGTTGGTCGCGACCCCGAACGCCGGGGCAATCACCATATTGTCGAGGTCGCTGGCCACCTCGGCGCATTCGCGCGGCTGGCCGCACCACCAGGTCGCGATATTGGCGAGCTTCAGACTCTCGCCGGTCAGCCGCGCGCAGACGCGTGGCAGAAACGCGGCGAAGGCGGGTGCCTCCAGCATCCCGGCGCCGGGCGAGTTGGCGATCACCACCTCCCCCTGCGCCATCGCGTCGATCAGGCCGGGCACGCCGATCGCCGAATGCGAATCGAACGCGAGCGGGTCGATCATCCGCGGATCGACGCGCCGCCACAGCGCATCGACGCGCTTCAGCCCCGCGATGGTGCGGAGGTAGACCCGGTCGTCGAGCACAGCGAGGTCACCGCCCTCGACCAGCAGGAAACCGAGATAGCGCGCGAGATGCGCCTGCTCGGCATAGCTGGGGTTGAGACGGCCGGGGGTCAGCAGCCCGATGCGCGGATCGCTGCGGCGACAGCGCGCGGCGATCCCCTCGCGAAACGCCGCGAAGAAGGGCGCGTGCCGCTCGATATTGAGCCGCTCCTGCAACCCGCCCAGCATCCGTGCGATGGCGAGCCGGTTTTCGAGCGCATAGCCCGCCCCCGCCGGCGCGCGCAGATGATCGGCGAGCACGCGCCACTCGCCTGCTGGTCCCCGGCACAGATCGAACGCGACGAAGTGGAGGTGACACCCGCCGGGCGGGGTGAGCCCCATCATCGGGCGCAAGAAATAGGGGCTGCCGGTGAGCAGGCTGGCGGGGAGGCTGCCACCCTGCACCAGGGTCTGCGGGCCGTAGCAGTCGGCGAGCACCGCTTCGAGGAGCCCGGCGCGCTGGGCCGCACCCTCGGCGATTCCCTGCCACTCCGTTTTCTCGATCAGCAGCGGGATGGGCGAGAGCGGCCAGGGGCGCTCCTCACCCTCGCCCGCGATGCGGAAACCAGTGCCGATATCCTCGGCATGACGCTGTGCCTTTTCGCGCGCGGCGGTCAGGTCTTCGCCCGCGCGCTCGGCCAGCTCCTCCAGCGCGGCGTTCCAGGCCGGATCGTCGAGCCCGGCGGCATAGAGCATGTCGGTGGCGGGAGTCGCGGCGCGATAGTCGGTCAGCCAGCGCCGCGCGATTGCCGCCGTGTCATATGTGTCCGCCACAGCGCTCGCCATTCAGTGCCCCCTTCGACGGTCTGTGTGTGACGGGCCATGCTCGCGGGTGCAACAAGCTTTAGGCTTGCCGGGCTAAAAGTCGGGCAGCACCTGATCCGCCTGACCCCAACCGGCGAGCGCGCGTCCGGTTGCGCGCTCGAGCAACGTCGCGGCGTCGCGCACGCTGAACAATTGCGCGCTGTCGGCGTCGCGCAGCTCGCTCCAGCTGACCGGCGCGGACACTGGGGCGCCGGGGCGGGCGCGGGCGACATAGGGCATCACCGCGGTGCTCCCGCGCTGGTTGCGCAGATAGTCGATGAAGATGCGGCCCTTGCGATCGGCCTTTTTGAGGTTCGCGGTGAAGCGGTCGGGCTCGGCCTGCGCCAGCGCGCGGGCGAAGCGATCGGCAAAGGACTTGGCGGCGGGCCACTCTGCCTGCGGGGTCAGCGGGACGACGACATGCACGCCCTTGCCCCCGGTCAGCATCGCGAAGCTGGTCAGGCCCATATCGGCAAGATGCTGTTTGAGGTCCGCCGCCGCCGTCTTCACCTTGGCGAAGTCGAGCCCTTCGTCGGGGTCGAGATCGAACACCAGCCGGTCGGGCTTTTCGACATCCTCGACCCGGCTGCCCCAGCCATGGAATTCGATCGTCCCCATCTGGACGCAGGCGCGCACGCCGTCGGCGTCGTCGACATAGAGATAGGGTTCGACCGACCCGTCCTTTTCGCGAATATCGATGTGATGGACATGCGCGCCGAAGCTGCCCGCGTCGTGCTTCTGGAAGAAACATTGCTTCGCGCGACCCTGCGGGCAGCGCACCAGGCTGATCGGGCGGTTGGCGAGCCAGGGCAGCAGGACCGGCGCAACGGCGGCGTAATAATCAGCGAGGTCGCCCTTGGTGATCTTTGCGTCGGGAAAG
>JBHYGP010000209.1:0-4332 GCA_051858935.1 Sphingomonas sp. | reverse complement strand
GCGCTCTTCTTCAGGCGTGGGGTATCCGACGTTGATCTTGAACAGGAAGCGGTCACGCTGCGCCTCGGGCAGCTGGTTGCCGACGGTGACCGCCTGTTCCTCGCTATTCTCGCGGCTCTGGTCGTCGCTTTCGACGGTCACCTGACGCGCGATCACCTGCTTGTCGGGATCGAAGACGTTGGATTCCTCGCGCGTTGCATCGCGGTCGATCTGCGCGGCGACTTCGGCGCGGACCTTGCCCTGGCCGACGATCGGTTCGAGCAGCGCGATGATCTCCTCGCGCATCTTTGCCTCGATCTGCGACTGGCGTTCATCCACGCTGCCACCGCCCGCCGCGCCCTGTTCGCCCGCGCGGGCGAGCAGCGCGCCCGACTGGTCGACGATCGACACGGATTCGGGCGACAGTTCGGGAACGGCGGAGGAAACGAGGTAGCGGATCGACTGGATCGTTTCGGCGGGCAGGCGGCCGCGGGTCTTGACCGTGACCGATGCGGTTGCAGGACGCGCCTCGGCCGCGAACATCGCGCGCTCGGGCATCACGATATGCACGCGTGCGCCGGTGACCGCGTCTAGGCTCTGGATCGAGCGGACAAGCTCGCCCTCGATCGCGCGGGTCTCGTTCATCTTGGCGCGGCTCGCCGAAACGCCGAAGGGCTGTTCCTGGTCGAGTACTTCATAGCCGATCTTGCCGCCCAGCTTCTCGCCGGCCATCGCCATGCGTAGCTCGGCGAGCTTGTCGACAGGGGCCATCACGGCGGTGCCGTCGGCGGAAAGTTCGAAGGGGACGTTTTGCGACTTCAGTTTCTCGGTGATCGCAGCTGCGGCCGAAGGGTCGAGGTCGGTGTAGAGGAACCCCATGGTGGCGTTCTCGCCACGCAACGCGACCATCGCCAGCGCCGCCATGATCAATGCCGCAACGCCGCCCATGATGATGAGCCGCTTGGCTCCCAATTGCGCGATCAGCCCTTTAACCTGCTCCAAGCGGCACCCTATCAGCGACCCGGGACGACATGTCCCTCGGGTCAATTATAGATGCCGCGCGGGCGGCAGGTTTTGCCGGTGGGAAAAAATTGCCGAGTGGGCTGGCACCGCAACCGATGCAGCTCTGCCGGTTCGAACAAAGGCAAGCAAAAACGCCCCCGGACGGGGGAGTCCGGGGGCGTTCGAATGGCGGAGGGGGCCGGGCAGGGGAGCCGGGCCGTCCGACACTTTAACTATAGAGGCTCAGGCGGCTTTTCTGTCCTCGACCGGAAAAAGATTGTTGAGTTCGCGCAGCACCGCGTCCTCGCGCATCGCGCGGTCGAGCGTCAGCCCACCTTCATCCCATTCGATGCGCGCATCGCCCGAAGCGAGGCTCGCATCGCGGGTGACGTGCAGGTTGAGGCGGCGGCGATCGTTCGCCTGACGATCGGCGATCCGTTCCTCGATCTGTTCGGCCATGTCGGGATGGACGCGGACGACGAGTTCGGTACCGCGCGCCACCTGCGCGAGGGCGCGGCCGATGGCGTCGTCGATCGCCTGGGCGGGTGAGGCGAGCAGCGGGTGGCCGGCAAGATGCTGCGCAACCGCGAGCACCAGTTCGGCCGCCTCCCGCGCGGTATCAGCGCGGAAGCCTGCGCGGTCCTCGACCATGCCCTCGACCTCCGAATGGAGCGCATCCATTGCGGCGAGCAGCGCGGTCTCTCGATCAGACCGCGCGGCGTCGAGCCCGGCCTGAAAGGCGTCGGCGCGCGCCCTGGCGAGCTCTTCATTCTGGTTCTTGCGCAGATGCGCCAGTTCGTCCTCGAGCGACTCGATCTTGATGACCAGCGAGATCGTATCGTCATGTTCGACGGTACGATTGACCTCCCGCGCGGTGAAGATGCGGTCGAACCCGAACGGTTTGGCACTGAAAGACATATCCATTGGCCGCACCTCAAATGATCATCGTGTCGTCGCTCTTGGGATCGACCAGCACGATCTCCCCCATATCGGCGAGGTTCTTGGCGAGGCGGACCAATGCCGTCTGTGCTTCTTCGCAATCGCGCGCGCGGACCGGGCCCATCGACGCCATGTCCTCACGCAGCAGCTTTGCCGATCGTTCGGTCATCGTGGAGAAGAACAGCGAGCGGATATTCTCCGGCGCACCCTTGAGTGCCAGCGCCATCTGGCGCTTGTCGGCCTGACGCACGATGACCGCGATCGACGCGGGCAGCAGGCCACCCAGATCCTCGAAGGTGAACATGAGCGAGCGGATGCGATCCGCTGCGTCGGGCGAGCGGGTGTCGAGCGCGGAGAGCATGCTTTCCTCGGTCGAACGGTCCATCGCGTTGAAGATCTCGGCCATCGCCTCATGCGGATCGCGGCGCTGGGCGCGGGCGAAGTTCGCCATGAACTCGGTCTTCAGCGTGGCCTCGACCTGCGCCAGCACTTCCTTCTGTACGGTTTCCATGCGGAGCATCCGCGTGACCACGTCGACCGCGATGTCGCGCGGGAGAGCCCCGAGCACGCGGGCGGCATGGTCCGGCTTCAGCTTGGACAGGATCACGGCGATCGTCTGGGGATATTCGTTGCGCAGGTAGCCGGCCAGCACGCCTTCGTTGACGTTGGACAGCTTGTCCCACATCGTTCGGCCTGACGGACCACGGATATCCTCCATGATCTCCTTGACGCGGTCGGAGTCGAGGACGCTGTTGAGCAGCCGCTCGGTCGTCTCGTACGAACCATGGCACGAGGTCATCGACGACATCTCGACCTGGAACTGATTGAGCAGATGTTCGACCAGGTTCGACGGGATCCGGCCGAGCTGCGACATGCTCTGCGAGAGCTCCTTGACCTCGTCGATCGACAGCTGTTCCCAGATCGGCCCGCCATGCTCCTGGCCCAGCGCCAGCATCAGGGCGGCAGCACGCTCGCGCATGTTCAACCGCTTAAATTCTGGCGGTTCCGCGACCGGAGTCATCATCATCGTCTAGTTCCCCTGCATTTATTCGTGGTTAACCCGTCGGTTCCGCCCACGACTCTCCTATTATGGACTCGAAAGGGGGTTCCCGGTCGCGTGAGGACAGGATCATGAACATCAATTCGGGATTGGCGGGGTTAACCCTGCTGGGCGCCGATACGAGCTGGTTTTCGGCGTCGGGAGGACTGACGATCGAGAGCCGGGCCGTGCGCGAAGCCAAGGCCCAGTTCACTCTGCCCGAAACGACGCCCCCGTGGCGCCAGGCCGGTTCGACCAGCTCGATCACCACCCAGATCGCGGAAATCCGTCGCCTGTCGACGATCATCGACAAGCCGCTGACCGGCACCCGCGCGCTTCCCACCGACGTCCAGACCGCCTTCACGACCTGGAAGGCGCTCGACCGGCTCAACACGCTGGCGACCACTGCGGCAAAGCCTGGTCTGTCGGCGACCGAGCGCAGCCAGCTCACGACCAGCTTCACCAAGGGGCTGGCCGACCTGCAGACCTATATGGGTACCGCACCTTCCGACAAGCTGGAGCTGTCGTTCGGCCAGCCGGTGCGTCGCGCCGACAGCGCGGTGGTTGTCCCGGGCACCGACCGGCTCAGCGTCAGCGTGACCGGCAAGGGCGTGGTCGCGAAACGCGACGAAGTACTTTCTCAGCTGTCGGGGACTGAACAGTTTCGCGTGACGCTCGAGCGTGGCAGCTCGGTCGATACCGTCGTGATCGACCTCGGCTCGCTGCCCGAACCGCCGACGCTCGACAGCATCGCCAACCTCGTCAACGCGGCGATCAGCAATATCCCGATGCGCGATGCCAATGGCGATGTCGTGCTCGACGGCAGTGGCAACGCGACACCGAAGTGGAAGGTCAATTTCGAGCCGAAGAAGACCGAAGACGGCTGGGCGATGAGCATCAACCGTCAGGGGCTGGAAACCGTTTCGTTCGACCAGGTCGATGCCCCAGACGCGCTGATCGTCGCGACCGGCCGCACCGCGCTGGAGAGCCCGACCTCTGCGCGCGTGCTGCGGCTAGACGATCCCGAAGGTGCGATGGTCAACAAGTCGCTCGCGACGATCGAGGCCAAGGACCGGATGACGACCAAGGCGGTCGCGACCACCACCGATGCCATCGCGACCGACGCCGATGGCTTTGCCTATATCGTCGGTACCGCGTCGGGCGATCTCGACGAACTGCGCGCGGCGGGGACGCAGGACCTGTACCTCACCAAGATGGACAGCCTCGGCAATGTCGTCTGGCAGCGCGCGCTGGGCGCCGCCGACAGCGCGTCGGGCGCGGCGGTCACGGTGGCGGACAATGGCGATGTGGTCGTCGCCGGTACCGTTTCAGGCAATTTCGACGGCACCAGCGCAGATTCCGACATGCTCGTC
>JBHYGP010000208.1:3541-4333 GCA_051858935.1 Sphingomonas sp. | reverse complement strand
GTGGGGGCGTCGAGAATCTTCCACACCACTTCCATCCCCTCGACCACCTTGCCGAAGGCGGCATAGCCGAGATTGTCGCCGGGCTTGGTCGGGTCCGCGTCGAGCGAGGGCTGATCCCCGACGCTGATCGTGAACTCGCCGCGCGCGGTGCCGGGAGCGAGGCGGGCGGTGCTGATCGCGCCATTCACATGCTTCACGCCAGTTTGCGTGGTCGGCTCATGCTTGATCGGCGGCAGGATGCGTTTGGGGTCGTTGTCGATCCCGAACTGGATGAAGCCGAATTTGTCCGCGACCTTCACCGTCCGATAAAAGGCGATGCCGTCGAGCCGCTTCTGATCGGCATAGCGCAGGAAATTGCGCGCGGTGATCGGTGCGCGCTGCGTCTCGATCTCCAGCACGATGCGTCCGAAACTGGTGTCGAGCGCCACCTTTTGCGTTGCCGGTTTGGGCGTCGGTGTCGGAGCCGGCGCGGGTGCCTCCTGCGCAAAGGCGGGAAGGGGGAGCAGCAGGGCTGCAGCGAGCAGGGCGCGGCGGAGTGTCATGCCGTCAGTCTGCCGAGCGCGGAGCGCGGCTTCAACCGCCTTTCGTCCACAACAGAATCGCTTTGCTGGCGGCGGCGCGCGCACCACCCATGTTGCCTTTGGCGGTGCCGACCCCCTAGATGCGGCACCGCCACCCGCTTCACGGGGCTCAACAGGATTCCAGAATGACCGCCACCCACTCGACCCGCATGCTGATCCTCGGTTCCGGCCCCGCCGGCCTGTCCGCCGCCATCTATGGCGCGCGCGCGGG
>JBHYGP010000208.1:0-3531 GCA_051858935.1 Sphingomonas sp. | reverse complement strand
CCCCGATCGTGGTGCAGGGGGTGCAGCCCGGCGGCCAGCTGACCACGACCACCGATGTCGAGAACTATCCCGGCTTTCGCGAGGTGATCCAGGGCCCGTGGCTGATGGAAGAGATGCAGGCGCAGGCCGAACATGTCGGCGCACAGATGATGTATGATTCGATCGTCGAGGTCGATTTGTCGCAGCGCCCGTTCCGCCTGATCGGCGATGGCGGCACCGTCTATTCGGGCGATACGCTGGTGATCGCGACCGGGGCGCAGGCCAAGTGGCTGGGGCTGGACAGCGAAGAGGCGATGAAGGGCAAGGGCGCGAGCGCCTGTGCGACCTGCGACGGTTTCTTCTATCGCGGCAAGAAGGTCGCGGTGATCGGCGGCGGCAATACCGCGGTCGAAGAGGCGCTGTACCTGACCAACCACAGCCATGACGTGACGCTGATCCACCGCCGCGACACGCTGCGCGCCGAAAAGATCCTGCAGGAGCGGCTGTTCGCCAATCCCAAGATCAAGGTGCTGTGGAACAAGGAAGTCGTCGAGTTCGTCGGCGGCGGCGACCCCGAGGGGCTGGTGGCGCTGGACCTGAAGGACCGCGTGACCGGCGAGAAGTCGCGCATCGATGTCGAGGGCGGTTTCGTCGCGATCGGCCACCACCCGGCGACCGAGCTGTTCCGCGGGCATCTCGAGCTGGACGAAGACAGCTACATCACCGTCGAGACGGGGACGACCCGCACCAGCGTGCCCGGCGTGTTCGCGTGCGGCGACGTGATGGACAAGGTCTATCGTCAGGCGATCACCGCGGCGGGCACGGGGTGCATGGCCGCGCTGGATGCCGAACGCTTTCTGGCCGAGGCCGATTTCGAGGCGGTTGCGCAGGCTGCGGAGTGATCCGGGGAAACTGACGAAGTTTTGGGCAACGCGTGCGATCCTGTCAGCTTTGGGTGACGAAGCTGACAGAATATGCGGTGTATGACGTGCGCGCCGGGGGGAAGCTGACACTTGCCGGACAGGTTCGGCGAAATGTCGCGCGGCTCGGCGTTTGCGCGCAACGCGGCGGTTCGTGCGGAACTGGGCGAGTCTCGTGCGCATCGACCAGTCTATGCGTTTTTCGGGATGTTGTAGGAAAGCCCCGTTCTATTGCCTCGTCAGTCAGGCTTGACCCCGTGAGCTGCCTCGCTGAGACAGAATAAGCCCAGCCCCGGCTCAAGGTCGGGGCGACGAGGGAGATTGCACCCGTTCGTCTAAACCTCCCCCAGATGCGTGATCGCAACGCGCGTGCCCGGGTCGGTGACGATGACGGTGGCGTCGAGTTGTTTCGATAGTGCGTCGACGATGCCGGTGCCGAGGCCCGGTTTCTTCGCTTCGCTGTCGGGGGGCATGCCGATGCCGTCGTCGGAGACGGTCAGTTTCCATCCCGTCGGGCGGCTCCAATATTCGACGGTGATACAGCCGGGCTTGGCGGGGTCGGGGAAGGCGTGCTTCAGCGCGTTGATGACCAGTTCGGTGACGATCAGGCCGAGGCTGACAGATATGTCGGCGCTGGTGCTGCTGTCATCGACGATGACGTCGATCCGGGTCAGCTTGTGGTCGAAGATCATCGATGCACCGATGCTTTCGCACAGGTCGTTCAGATAGGATCGCAGCTTGACGTCGCCCGGCGTGCCCACCGCCAGCTGGCGCTGGAGCGTGGCGATCGACATGACGCGGTGATGGGCGTCGTGGAGGTGTAGCCGGGCCTCGTCCGACTGGACGCGGCGGGCGCTCTGCATCAGCACGCTGGCGATGATCTGGAGACTGTTGGCGACGCGGTGCTGCAGTTCGCGCAGCAACACGTCCTTTTCGCGTTCGGCGGTGGCCTTTGCCTTTCTCGCCTGGCGGATCGCGGTCACATCGAGGACCGCCAGCGCCATCTGGCTTTTGACAGCACCGTCATGTTCCAGCAGGTGGGCATTGAGGATCAGGCTCAAGGTCGGCCGACCGGCGCGGATGAGGTCCATTTGATAGGCGTCGATTGCGGTACTGCCGGTCATCGTCGCGCAGAGCAGCGAGCGAAGCTGTGGCGCGGCCCATTCGCCGTCGCCCAGCGCGGATAATTCCACGCCCACGACCCGTGTCGGATCGAGCCCGAAGGCGCTACAGAATGACCGGCTGGCAGCTTCCACGACCAGATCCCTGCCCAGCAACAGCAACGGGGTCGCAGACGAAATGACCAGCGCGATGCCCAGGCTGCTGGGGATCGCTGACAGGGACGGAACGGATTTCATTGGCATGGCCCAGGAATGGCCGGAGGTTCGCGGTGAGCGATCCGTCCCCGGGGTAAAGATGTTCAGGCGATTGAAAGAGGGGCAATATTTGCCCGGTGCCAGCATAGCATCGTTACGGGGTGCGCCCTAATTTATTCGGGCCGATCCTAGCGGGCGGCGAGCGCGGCGCGCACCTGATCGGTCAGCCATGCCTTGTCCTGTGGCCGGGCGAAGCTGTGGCTGTCGGTGGGGCAGGTGGCGAGGATGTGGCGGGCGCGGGCCGAAGCGAAGGCTTCGCTCTTCCAGTGATCGGCGAAGGCGAGCGCGGTGTTGTCGCGTTCGGCGAGGAGGATCGTCGTCGGGATTTTGGTGGTGGCCAGCGCGGTCGCGAGGCGGGCGGGGAGGCTGGTTGGGGGTTGCGACTGTTTCGCCGATGCCTTGGCCAAGCCGCTGATTAGCTTGCGGATATTGACGCCGCCGGTGAGCAGGCGGAGGAGCTCGCGGGGGTTCTTCAGCTTTTCGAGATAGCGCGAGCGGATCGCAGCGGCGGGGGGCAGGGTGTTGCCGTTCGCGCTGGGTTCGATGGTCCAGGGGTTGGTGAGGATCAGGGCGTCGATCGCGGCATCGGCGTGGTACAGGATAAGCGCGCTGGCGGCGTCGCAATTGCCGAAGGCGACGATGCGGGTGAGGTGGGGGGCTTCGCGGCGGAAGGCTGCTGCTGCCTCAGAAATATCCTGCGCTGTCGATTCGAAGCCGTTGTTTTCGCCGGTTGAATCGCCGATGCCGCGGCGGTCGCAGCGGAACACCGGGTGGCCCGATGCAGCGAGCGTCGCGGCGAGTCCGGCCATGCCGCGATGGGCGCCGATGCGGATTTCATTGCCGCCCGAGACGATGAGCAGGCCAGTGGTCCCGGGCGCTTCGTCGAGCGTGGCGGCGAGGGTTTCGCCGGCACAGGGGAAGCTGATCAGGCGGCGCATGTCGCGATCCATTGGGCAATGTCGTCGGCGACGGCCTGAGCGAAGGCGAGGTCGTTGTCCGGCTCGGCGCGGCGCCAGAGCGGGGTGCCGGGAAGTTTGGCGTCGGCGGGCTTGGCTTCGGTGTCGAGGCGGACAGTGCGGGTCTGATCGGGTGACGGCGTGGCGTCGGTTAGCTGGGCGAGCAGCGCGGGGCTGACCAGATTGCCGGCGAGTTCGACCGGGTCGGTGGCGGTGTCGAGGCTGGCGGGATCGAACGGCTCGCCGGATTCGCGGGCCGATGCCTGGCGCGCGCGGATGAGTTCGCGGCGGAGGTCGGCT
>JBHYGP010000207.1:0-4340 GCA_051858935.1 Sphingomonas sp. | reverse complement strand
CATCCTGTTGCCGCAGATCGATTTCCTGTCGATCGGCACCAACGACCTGACGCAGTTCCTGTTCGCCGCCGACCGCGCGCATCCGAAGCTGGCGGTGCGCTATGACTGGCTGAGCCCGTCGATCCTGCGCTTCCTGCGCCGCGTGACCCGTGAGGCGCATGCGGCAAACGTGCCGGTGGCGGTGTGCGGCGAGATGGGCGGGCGACCGCTGGAGGCGATGGCGCTGATTGGGCTCGGCATCGACCGGCTGTCGATCACGCCAGCGGCGGTGGGGCCGGTCAAGGCGATGGTGCGCAGCCTGAACCATGCCGCACTCGGTCCGGCGATGGACAAGCTGCTCTCCGCGCCGCCGCGCGACATGCGCGCGGCACTGGAAAGCTGGGCGAACGCGAACGGCGTCGAGTTGGCCTGACGCAAAAGCCGGAGGAATGCTGGCATTTCAGGTAGTGCGCACGTTGACACTCCATTAAGGAGTGCAACAAGGCGCGCGAATATCAGACACCGGAGGGAATTGAATGGACGGCGAACCGGGCGACACCCCGAACCTGTTTCCGGTGAAGGTCGGGGAAAAGCTGTGCGACGCTCGCTTGGCGCAGGGGCTGGAGCTGTCCGACATCGCCACCCGCACCCGCGTGCCGCAACGCCACCTCGCCGCGATCGAGGCGTCGGACTATTCGGGGCTGCCCTCCCCCACCTATGCGATCGGCTTCGTCAAGGCCTATGCGCGCGCGGTCGGGGCGGACGAGGTAGCCTTGGCGCGTGAGCTGCGCGAGGAGACCTCTGCCACCTTCGCCGCGCGCGAAGTCTATGAAAGCTATGATCCCGAGGACCCTGTGCGCGAGCCGTCAAGCGGGCTGGCCTGGGCTGGCGCGATCGTCGCGATACTGCTGCTGGCTGCGGTCGGGCTGTGGTACGGGACCGACCTGTTCCGCGGCGCGATGAGCGCAGCCCCCGAACCAACGCCGACCGCCAGCGCGACGCCCGAGGCGGAGCCAAGCGCAGCGGCGACCCCGGCGACCGGCGGACAGGTGACGCTGATCGCGACCCAACCGGTGTGGCTGCGCATCTATGACGCGGCGGGCACGCGGCTGTACGAAAAGGAAATGGCGGTCGGTGAGCGCTATGACGTGCCGGGCGACGCCAATGGCCCGATGATCAATATCGGCCGCCCCGAAGCGCTGCAGGTCACGATCGACGGGGTCGAAGTGGCGGCGCTGGGCCGCCCGGGCATTGCGATCAAGGATGTGCCGATCAGCGCCGACGCGCTGCGTGCACGCGACCAGCCGACCCCCGCCGCGACGGCAACGCCTGCGCCGACTGCAACGCGCACGCCGGCCCCCTCGGCGACCCGGCCACCGGCTGCAACGCGCACGCCGACGCCGCGCACGAGCCCGACCCGCAGCCCGGTGGCGCAACCGTCGTTCGCGGCGCCATCTCCGGTGGTGCAGCCGATCGCGACGCCGGCACCGGCGACCGATCCAGATGCTTAAGGCTGGGGTCAGCATCGGCAAGCCAATGAATGATGCTATAGTTGATTGAGCGAAGCGTATCGCGGGTGGGGAAAGACATGCGTTTTCTGAACAAAAGTGCGGCAATGGCGGTGGTGCTGGCGGGGATGGCGTCGATCGCCATGCCGGTGGCGGCGCAGACCAGCCGCGACGGGATCGAGGGCCGGGTCGACCGGCTGGAGCGCGAGATGCGCGCGGTGCAGCGCAAGGTGTTTCCGGGCGGCGCAGGCCAGACGGTCGAGCCACAGATCACCACGCCCGATCGCAGCGGCCCTGCTCCGGGCATCCCGGCGAGCGGCGTGGTCACCGACCTGACTGCACGCGTCAATGCGGTGGAATCGCAGTTGTCGACCCTGACCGGCCAGATCGAGCAGAGCCAGTATCGCCTGCGCCAGCTGGAAGAGGCGTTCACCGCCTATAAGCGCTCGACCGACGCGCGCCTGAAGGCGCTGGAGGAAGGCGCATCGGCGGTCGGCGGATCGGCCCCGGTCACCGGCATCGGGCCCGTGACCGGCAC
This sequence comes from Sphingomonas sp., assembly GCA_051858935.1. Classification (GTDB taxonomy): domain Bacteria; phylum Pseudomonadota; class Alphaproteobacteria; order Sphingomonadales; family Sphingomonadaceae; genus Sphingomonas. The sequence goes on along the minus strand of JBHYGP010000207.1, from coordinate 2,315 downwards.
GACGCCGCGTCCCACGACGCCGCGCCCGACCACCAGCACGCCGACCACGCCGGTCGCGGGGGTCGAGCGCCCGAGCACCGACGATGCCGCCGAGGATGCCTATGTCTATGGCTTCCGCCTGTGGCAGGCGAAGCAGTATGACAAGGCGATCGTCGAGCTGCGCAGCGTGGTGCAGAAGCACCCCAGGCATCGCCGCGCCAGCTATGCGCAGAACCTGCTTGGCCGCGCGCTGCTCGACCAGGGCAAGCCCGCGCTCGCCGCGACCGCGTTCTTCGAGAATTACCAGAAGATGCCCAATGGCGAACGCGCGCCGGACTCGCTCTATTACCTGGCGCAAGCGCTGGTGAAGATGAAGAAGCCGGCGAGCGAGGTGTGCAAGGTCTATGACGAGCTGAGCCAGGTCTATGGCGACCGCATCAGCGAAGCGATGAAGATGGATGTCGCCACCGGCCGCTCCGCCAGCAAGTGCCGCTGACGCGCTGAACCCGCTCGACCGGCAGGCGGTCGAGCGGTTTCGGGCCGACCTGACGGCGTTGGCCGAGCAGGCCGGCGCCGCTCCCCTTGGTCGGATCGCGCTGGCGGTATCGGGCGGCGCGGACAGCATGGCGATGCTCGTGCTGGCGCGCGCTGCCTTTCCCGGCCAGGTCATCGCAGCGACGGTGAACCATGGCTTGCGGCGCGAAGGAGCCGACGAAGCGGCGCTGGTTGCAACCGCCTGTTCCACGTTGAACGTGCCGCACGCGACGCTGACGCCGCTCGCCCCGATCGCCGGGAGTAGTGTGCAGAAGCAGGCCCGCGAGGCGCGCTATGCGGCGCTCACCGCGTGGCTGACGCGGGAAAATATACCCTTGCTGCTGACCGCGCATCATGCCGACGATCAGGCAGAGACCGTGCTGATGCGGCTCAACCGTGCGTCCGGCACGGCGGGGCTGAGCGGCATCCGGGCGGTGCGTCGCAACGGCGACTGCCTGATCCTGCGCCCGCTGCTGCGCTGGCGCTGGCACGAACTGCGCGCGACGATCGCGGCGTCCGGGCTGGCGTGGGTCGAGGATCCGTCCAACATCGATGAGCGCCATGACCGGACGCGCTATCGCGCCTTTCTGGCCGGACAGTCGTTGCTGTCGGCGGGGTCCATCGCGGCAGCGGCGGCGCATCTGCAGGAATCGGAAGACGCGCTGGATGTGCTGGCCGACGGGTTCTGGCGGGAGCGTTGGGACGATGCGTCCGCCCGGTTGCACATTCATGACCTGCCGCGTGAGATCGTGCGGCGGCTGCTGCGCCGGGCGGTGGCGGCGGTGCGACTCGCGCACCAGGTGACGCAGCCCCGTTTTTCCTCGGCCAGCAATGTCGAGGCATTGCTCTATACGCTGGGACTGGGTCATCCAGGCACGCAGGCCGGGGTCATGGCCGTGCCGGAGGCCGATGGCGAAATCTGGCACTTCCGCCCCGCCCCGCCGCGTCGATCACTCTGATCAAAGCTGTTCCATTGCCATTAACCTGCGACCGCCTATCTTGTGCGCTGAGGAAGGTGCATTCGACTCATGAGCGACGACAACAAGACCCCCGGCCCCGAGAATAACGGCAATCCGTGGATGAAGAGCCTGCTGGTATGGGTCGGCATCCTTGCCGCGCTGGCGCTGTTCGTCAGCCTTTTCGGCCAGCCGAGCAGCACCGCAGCGGGCACGACGATCGCCTATTCGGAATTCCTCGACAATGTCGAACAGGGCAAGGTCAAGGACGTCAATGTCGCGGGCAGCGTCATCACTGGCACGCTCGACAATGACACCAAGTTTCGCACCAATGCTGTCGCGAATCCCGAACTGATCCCGACGCTGCGCAAGCAGGGCGTGACGATCAGCGCGCGGCCGGAGGAAGGCCCGTCGATCTGGCAATATGTGCTGGTCCAGGCGCTGCCGTTCCTGCTGTTCCTCGGCATCGCGTTCTTCGTGCTGCGCCAGATGCAGAAGGGCTCCGGCTCGGGCGCGATGGGCTTTGGCAAGTCGCGCGCCAAGCTGCTGACGCAGAAGGAAGGCAAGGTCACCTTCGACGACGTTGCCGGCATCGACGAGGCGCGCGAGGAGCTGGAAGAAGTCGTCGAATTCCTCAAGGATCCGACCAAATTCGCGCGCCTCGGCGGCAAGATTCCCAAGGGCGCGCTGCTGGTCGGCTCGCCCGGCACCGGCAAGACGCTGCTCGCCCGCGCGATCGCGGGTGAGGCGGGCGTCCCGTTCTTCACCATTTCCGGCTCGGACTTTGTCGAGATGTTCGTCGGCGTCGGTGCCAGCCGCGTGCGCGACATGTTCGAACAGGCCAAG
>JBHYGP010000206.1:0-4341 GCA_051858935.1 Sphingomonas sp. | reverse complement strand
CATCATCGAGCTGCCCCCAGCGCGCAGCAGCGCGTCATGCGCGCTGACGCAGAAGCGGTGGGGGTCGCCGACCTCCTCACCGCGCGTGAGCAGCGCGCCGACGATCGAGTCGCGCACGGCGGCGAGCATCGGTTCGGCGGCGACCGCGGCGTCGGGATCGAGGATCGCCTGATCGACGCCGTGCGCGGCCTTCATCGCCGCCATCTCCTGCGCCGCGGCGAAGGAAGCGGCGCTGCGATACAAATGGATCTTGCCCGGCGCGCCATGGCCGAAATCGAGCCCGTGGCGTGCGGCAAGCCCGGCGAGTGCGGCGCGCGAGCGGGCGGCCAGATCGAGGCCCGCGATGGTATTGCGGCGGAAGCGTGCGGCGGTGCCGTTGCGCAGAAAGGCGAGGCTCCAGGCGATAAAGTCGGGATCGAGCCGCAAATGGAAGCGCAGCGCGCGGTCGAGGCCAAGCAGGACGCGCGGGATCTGTGCCAGCGTCGACGGGCTGGCCAGCGCATCGGTATAGCCATAGCTGAGCTGCGCGCCATTCGCGAAGGACGTGCCGAGGCCGGGTCCCTTGGCGGAATCTATCACGGTAACGCGGTGGCCGCGCTCGGTCAGGGTCAGCGCCGTCGCCATGCCGACCACGCCCGCGCCCAGCACGATCACCTCGCGCGGGGCGGTCATGCCGCAGACTCCGGGTTCCGGTCGATCAGTGTGCGTCTCCCCAGCCACCCCGAAATGTTGGACATTCCAAACGGAGTGGGAAACGCGACATTAAAGTGCGCAGCGCCTCCGAAAAGCGCGCAATTGCTGCAGTAGGTATAGACGAAGGTTATGGCTTGGCGCGGTTTTCCTCTAGCACCTGTTCGAAGGTGCGCAGGAAGGCGCGGGCGGCGCGGGATGGTTGGCGCTCCTCGAGCGTGACCCAGGAAATGGTGAAGCGCAGCGGAGGGCTGGTCGGGCGCCAGGTGAAGCCCGGTGCGCGCCAGGCGCGGGCGGTGAACTCGTCGATCACCGTCACGCCACGCTCAAGCTGGGCAAGGCGGGCGGCGATGAAGAAGGTCTGCACCGACACGGTTTCGCGAAACACGATGCCGCGCGCGCGCGCCGCTTCGGTCAGGACGGCGCCGATCGGCCCGGCGGCGGCGACACCGATCACGTCGCGGTCGGCAAGCTGTTCGAGCGGGAAGCGGTCGCCGGGATCGGGGAACATGCCGTCGGGATATTGGACCACCAGCTCGCCCTCCGCCATCGCCTCGCGCGCCAGCCGGGGGTGGGGCGGGGGCGTATAGGCGATGGCGATGTCCAGCTCGCGCTCGATCAGCGAGCGCAGCAGATCGTCATGGTGATGGGTATGCACCTCGAACGTCACGCGCGGCCAGTCGCGGCGGAACAGCGCCATCGCTTGCGGCACCATGTCGAGCGCGAGGCTGGGGACGATGCCGAGCCGGATATGCCCGCCGCCCGAATGCGACAGGTTGCGCGCGGTCTGTTGCAGCGTGCCGAGCCGGTCGAACAGGTCGCCGGCCTCGCGCATCAGCGCATGCGCCTCATCGGTCGGGATCAGCCGGCCGCGCGACAGCTGGAACAGGCGGAAGCCGAGATTGTCCTCGGCATGGTGCAGCGTCTTGGACACCGAGGGCTGCGACACGCCGAGCGCGCGCGCCGCCGCGCTGATCGAGCCGTGCTGATAGACCGCATGCACGATTTCGAGCTGGCGCAGGCGCATCAGACGTAATGTGGCTCGGGGTTTTCGTGCAGCGCCTCGTAATGGACCAGCACCGGTTCGGGGCCGAGCGGGACCGGCTGGCCGTCGCGGAACGCCCATTCGCCGCGGTCGCAATCCTGTGCGCTGACATAGCCGTTGATGTACAGGCGGCGCTGGTGGTCGGCGGTGTTGCGGCCCGATCCGTGGACCAGATAGGGGCTCCACATCGCGATATCGCCGGGCTCCATTTCCAGGTCGATGACATCGGCCGGGTCGATCCCGGCGGCGCGCAGGGCGTCGTCGGTCATCTCGTTCCCCAGCACTTCGGTCGAGGTGTCGAGATCGAGCGGGCCACTGCGATGGCTGTTGGGGATCATCCGCATCGCGCCGCTGGCCCGCGTATGCGGGTCGATCGCGAGGCCGGTCTGGATGTAGGAACTGCCCAGGTTGCGATAGGCGGCGTCGGGCTTGCGGAAGCGCGAATCCTGATGCCAGGCGAAATCGCCCTTCGACCCCGGTGCCTTCCAGTGGAGCTGGTTGATGATCTGCTTGAGGCTATCGCCGATCAATGGGGCGAGGAGATCGACCCAGCGCGGATCGAGCCGGACGGCATTGAGCACGGCGTTGTGGTAGGATGGCCATTGCACCATCGGCACAATCGGAATGCCGTTGTCGTCGGAGCGGACATTGTAGAAGAGGTTGCCGTGGCGGAAGCTGCGTCCGTGCGCGACCCCCTCGGCATGGACGGCATCGACTGCGGCGCCGATCCGGGCGATTTCATCGGGTGAAAAGACGCCGCGAACAATGGCATAGCCTTGCTCACGATATTGGGCGACATGATCCATGCGGGCCTCCGCGTACGCGTTACGCGTGCGAGGCTTTCACTGCAGCGGGGTTGCGTCAACCCGCTGGTTGATCTGCCTCAGGAGAGGGTTCGACCGCGTTCGCGTCGAGCATGTCGGCGGCGGCGTTGAGTTGCGCCGCTTCGTCGGGCGAGACGCCGGTGGTGTCGTCGGTGCGGTTGCACGCAGCGAGCAGTGCGAACGGCAGCAGGATGATGGTGCGCATGGTTCCCCCCGGAAATGCGCGGGGCCGTCGCGGCGACGGCCCCGGCTGAACCTCAGTTCTTGTCGAGTTCGTCTTCGGCGGCGTCGGCGGCATTGCCAACGCGGTCGGCACCTTCGCCGATCGCGGCACCGGCGCGGTCCGCGGCGTTTTCGGCGGTGCCCAGTGCGTCGTCGGTCGCGGCTTCGACGTCATCGGCGGCTTCGCTCATCGTCGCATTGGCGTCGGCACCGATCGCCTCGGCGGCCTCGGCGGTCTCGTTCTGCGCCTTGTCGCTGCATGCGGCGAGGCCGAGTGCGGCGAAGACGGCAAGCGGAAGAAGGGCCTTTTTCATGGATATTCCTCTCTGAAACTTCGGGTCGTTCCGGGCAGGACGCCTGAAATCTGTCTAGGTTCCGTTTCGGCGAAGGGCAATCGGGTGCGAAACAGGGCCAAAATGCTTGCCTCTGCCGCCCCATGCGCCTAAATCGAGCCTGTAGTCGGCCGCCCGTGGAGGGCGGCCCTTATTGTTTCTGGAGACTTTGACGTGGCTCAGCCGCTCATGCCGCACGCGACCGCTTCCTGGCTGGTCGACAACACCGCGCTCAGCTTTGAGCAGATCGCCGAATTCTGTGGCCTGCACATTCTGGAGGTGCAGGCGATCGCCGACGACACCGCCACCACCAAGCTGACCGGTCGCGATCCCGTCCGCGCACATGAGCTGACGATGGAGGAGATCGAGAAGGGTCAGGCCGACCCCGATTATCGCCTCAAGATGAGCAAGGGCCCCGATCAGGTCCGCCGCACCAAGGGGCCGCGCTATACCCCGGTGAGCAAGCGGCAGGACAAGCCCGACGGCATCGCGTGGATCATCCGCAATCACCCCGAGATCACCGACGGCGCGATCGGCAAGCTGATCGGTACGACCCGCACCACCATCGCGGCGATCCGCGACCGCACGCATTGGAACATCGCCAATATCGTACCCAAGGATCCGGTGACGCTGGGCCTGACCAGCCAGCGCGAGCTTGACGCGGCGGTCGGCAAGGCGGCGAAGGCGGCGGGGATCGAGGCCCCGGTCGACACGCGGCTGGAGGGCGACCGCGAGGCGCTGCTCGAACAGCTGCGCGCCGAGCGTGATGCAGCGTCGCGGGATACGACCCCGGGCGTCGAATATGACCGGGATACGCTGTTCAAGAGCTGATCGCTCCGGTTTTCGTTTTTACGGTATCGTGACGGCGCGCGGACTCGACAAGCGGGTCCCGCGCCGTCACTGTTTCCGGTATGGCTGAACCGGCGATCTCTCCCGACATCTCGCTGACGCAGGACGAGAGCTTCGTCGCGACCAGTCATCGCGGGCTGACCTATCCGCTGGGCGAGCGCACGCCGGCGGTGGGGGAGGCGATTGCGGTCGCGCCCGGCGTGCATTGGGTGCGTATCCCGATGGCCGGGCCGCTCGACCATATCAATTGCTGGCTGGTCGCCGATGGCGATGCGACGACGATCGTCGATACCGGCTTGAACGTCGATCCTTCGGTCGATGCGTGGCGCGCTTTGTTCGATGCCGAGCCGCTGACAGGGCGGCCGCCGGGGCGGGTGAT
>JBHYGP010000205.1:0-4343 GCA_051858935.1 Sphingomonas sp. | reverse complement strand
GAGTGCGGCTACCTCACCGCATCTTTGCTCGACATCGCCACGCGGCTCGGCGTGCCGCTGGCGCGGGTGGAGGCGGTGCTGGCGCTGATCCAGACGCTCGACCCGACCGGCGTCGGCGCGCGCGATTTGGCCGAATGCCTCGCGCTTCAGGCGAAGGAGGCGGACCGATACGACCCGTGCATGGCGGCGCTGATCGCCAATCTCGACCTGCTCGCGCGCGGCGAACTCGGGCGGCTGAAACGCATCTGCGGCGTCGATGATGAGGATATGGCGGACATGATCCGCGAGCTGCGCAGCTACGATCCCAAGCCTGGCTGCCGCTATGGCGGGGAGGCGGTGCCTGCGGTGACGCCCGACATCTTCGTCGCGCAACGCGGTTCGGTCTGGGCGGTCGAACTCAACAGCGCGACCCTTCCGCGCGTGCTGGTCAACCGCGCTTATTATACCGAAGTGTCGGCGGGGCCGCAGGACAAGTCGAGCAAGGCATGGCTGACCGACATGCTCGCCAGCGCCAACTGGCTGGTGAAAGCGCTCGACCAGCGCCAGCGCACGATCATCAAGGTCGCGAGCGAGATCGTGAAGCAGCAGGAGGCGTTCTTCCGCAACGGCGTCAGTCACCTCAAGCCGCTGACGCTGCGTCAGATCGCCGACGCGATCGAGATGCACGAATCGACCGTCAGCCGCGTGACCAGCAACAAATATCTCTCCTGCGCGCGCGGGCTGTTCGAGCTGAAATATTTCTTCACCAGCGCGATCCAGTCATCGGAAGGTGGTGATGCGGTTTCCGCCGAAGCGGTCAAGAGCGCCATCCGCGCGCTGATTACGGCAGAGGATCCGAAGAAGATCCTGTCCGACGACACGCTGGTCGAGATGCTCAACGCCAAGGGCTTCGACATAGCCCGCCGCACCGTGGCGAAATATCGCGAGGCCATGGGCATCGGCAGCTCGGTCCAGCGCAGACGGCAAAAGGCGCTGGAGGGGGCCTGAAATCCATCCCCCGGCGGGGGAGGATAGAGGCAGGTGCTCGGCCTTAAAGCGTCCAGCGCCCTGTTGCCGCGCCCGCACCCGGCACAGCGTTCTTGAGATCCGCAAACAGCCCACCCGGCGCGACCAGCGCGGAGAGCGTGTCAGCCCCCATCGCGACATAATCGTCATGTGTCACCGCGAGCAGGACGATGTCGTACTGCCCGGCCAGCGCGCTGTCGTCCGCCAGCTCCAGCGCGTACTCGTGCTGCGCCTCGGCCGCGTCGGCGAGCGGGTCGTGGACGGTGACATCATGGCCGAGTTCGGCAAGGCGCGTGATCAGGTCGGCGACCTTGGAATTGCGCAGATCGGGGACATTTTCCTTGAAGGTCAGCCCCAGCACCAGCGCGCGCCCGGCGACGCCGCCGCGCAGGCCGTGGAGCCGTTCGGCAATCCAGCCCGCCATACCGTCATTGGTGCTGCGCCCGGCCAGGATCACCTGCGGATTGTGCCCCAGCATCTCCGCCTTGTGCGCGAGATAGAAGGGGTCGACGCCGATGCAGTGGCCGCCGACGAGGCCGGGATGGAAGGGCAGGAAGTTCCATTTGGTCCGCGCCGCCGCCAGCACGTCCCAGATCGACAGGTCCATCGCCGAGAAGATCCGCGTAATCTCGTTCATGAAGGCGATGTTGATGTCGCGCTGCGCGTTCTCGATCACCTTGGCCGCTTCGGCGGCGCGGATCGACGCGGCGCGGAACACGCCGCCGCTCGTCACCTGCTCATAGAGCGCTGCGACGCGGTCGAGCACTTCGGGAGTCTGGCCGGAGACGACCTTGGTGATCTTGTCGATCGTATGTTCGCGGTCGCCGGGATTGATGCGCTCGGGCGAATAGCCGAGGAAAAAGTCCTTGCCGGACTTCAGGCCGGAGATCCGCTCGAACTCCGGCCCGCACAGATCTTCGGTCACGCCAGGATAGACGGTGCTTTCATAGACGATCACCGGCGCGCGCGTGGCGTCGATCATCCCCGCAACGGTGCGGGTCGCGGCCATCACAATGCGCAAATCGGGCTTGTTGTCGGCATCGACCGGGGTGGGGACGGTGATGATGATGAAGTCCGCCGCCGGGCAATCGGCGGGGTCACTGGTGAGCGTGAGGCTGCTTGCCGCGAGGCGGTCGGCGTCGATCTCGCCGGTACGGTCATGGCCGTCCTTGAGCTCGGCGATCCGCCCAGTGTCGATGTCGAGGCCGACCGTGTCGAAGCTCTTGGCCAGCGCGACTGCCAGCGGCAAGCCGACATAACCGAGGCCGACGACAACAACCTTCGTATCTGGCGACATTCACGGGTCCCCCGCCCCATGCCCGACGGGGCAGGCTCCGCGCGCCCTTTCGCAAAGTGCCGGAGGGATGGCAAGCGCAGTCAGGGCGCGGAAAGCCTTGATATCCATCGGATGCGACCGTAAACGCCACGCCGATTGGAGGCGACGTCCCGTGACAGCCAAGACAGCCGATGCGGTCGATTGGCACGAGTCGATCGCCGAATCCTTCCAGGCCGGATATGACACTTCGCCGCGGTTTCGCGAGCGGCTGGCGCTGTGGCGCGACCTGATCGGTCGCCATGTTGGGTCAGGCGATCGCGTGCTCGATGCGGGCTGCGGCGCGGGAACCTTCAGCTTCGAAGCGGCACGCGTCGGTGCGTCGGTGACCGCGATCGACGGCAGCGCGGCGATGGTGACGCTTGCCCGCACCCGCCAGCAGGAGCTGGGCCTCGCGGACATCGATTTCGACGTGGCACTGCTCGACAGCCTGTCCGCTCGACCGGCGGGCGCGTTCGACGTGGTGCTCAGCTCGAGCGTGCTGGAATATCTGCCTGATCTGGCTGGAGAGGTCGCGCGGCTGGTGCGGCTGCTCAAGCCGGGTGGGCGGCTGATTCTCTCAATGCCCAATAGCGAGTCGCTGTACCGCAAGGCCGAGCGGGTAGCGTTCGGCCTGACCGGGCGGCCGCGCTACTTTGCCCATGTCAAATCCATGGCGAGCGCGGCGGAGCTGGCGGTGATCTATCGCGAACTGGGCGTCGAGCCGGTCGAACATCATTTCTACGCCGCCCCACCGGGCGACGGAGTGCTGTCGCGGCTTGGCGCGCACCGCAGCAAGACATTGCTGGTGATGGTCGGGCGCAAGCGCTGAACCGCGACTCTGTGGCGCGATAGTCACGCTGACGTAAGAATGATCAGCGAATGGGTTTTTTGCCGGGCCGGATGGAACCAATGACTGGTTCTGTCGATTGGCGGTCGGGCGAAATTGCGAGTACAGACTGCGCTCGTCCGATCCGCTGAGTCCATCCAGCACCCCAGACACGGGCGCGGGAATGGGTGGCGGGTTCAATTTGGGGGTCCAGGGCTTTGGGAGGCTCGGCTTGAACATGCGCGTAACGCTGCTCGGCCGCCCGGCTTGCGGGGGGCAACAATGCTGAAGATGTATGCGGAGCTGACGCACCGGCCGCGCAACAGCGTCTTCGAATCGCTGCGCGTCGAACTCTTGCTATTGCTCGTGCTGGCGGTCGCGGCAACCGCGCCACTGCTCGGCCGCTATTTGCTGCCCGGTATCGCGGCGCGCCCGGTCGATTATGCCGTGGTCGCCGCAGCGTTCGGCGTCACGCTGGGTCTGGTACTGCTGCGGCGCGTCTCGGCGTTTCCCGGAACGACCGTTTTCGGCTATATCATCCCGTCCTTCGTCACCTCTTATGGGCTCGCGCTCGCCGCATTGTTCCTGGCCCGCGCCGACTATAGCCGCCTCTATCTTGCGGCATCGTTCATCATCGCGGTCGGCATCGCCTATGCGCTGCGCTTCCACCTCGACAAGACGACGGCGCTGCGCTTCTATTACGTAACGGCGGGCGACATGTCGGTGGTCGACCAGACCCCCGATGTCGAGTGGATCCCGCTGCTCAGCCCCGAAGTGCCGACGGTGCGCCGCGCGGTGATTGTCGCAGACCTGCGCCATGATCATGCCGATGCGTGGGAGCGGATGCTGGCCGAGGCGGCGATCCGCGGCCATCTGGTCTATCACGTCAAGCAGGTCGCCGAATCGCTCACCGGGCGCGTCGCGATCGAGCATTTGTCGGAAAACAGTTTCGGCTCGCTGATGCCCAACCTGGCCTATGTGAAGGTCAAGCGGCTGATCGACGTGGTCGGCACCTTGTTCATCATGCCGGTGCTGTTGCCGATGCTCGGGATCATCGCACTCGCGATCCGGCTCGATTCGCGCGGACCGGTGCTGTTCACGCAGCAGCGTATGGGGTTCCGCGGCGAACCCTTCACCGTCATAAAGTTCCGCACGATGCGCCCGCGCACGGATCTGGTCGGGCGCGACGATTGCGTG
>JBHYGP010000204.1:0-4346 GCA_051858935.1 Sphingomonas sp. | reverse complement strand
GCCACCTCCCCTGCGGTGCAGGGGAGGAATGGCTTCACCCGTAACTCACAATCTCGAACTCGATTCCGTCGAAGTCGAAGAAGTAGAACCGCCGCCCCGGCTCATAATCGTCATGCCCGAACGGCTTGAGTCCCGCCGCCGCAACCTTCGCCTCGACCCCATCCAGATCGTCGACCACGAAGCCGACATGGTTGAGCGGCTGGCCCTTGGGATAGCGCCGCTCGCCCTCCACGGGCGGGGCGTAGAGCGCGAGGTAGCTGCGGTCGTCGCCGACATGGATCGACGTCCCCCCGTCGCGCGCCGCGCCCTGCCAGCGGATGTGCCAGCCGAACAGATGCTGGATCAGTTTCGCCGTGCGCTGCGGGCTAGTGACGGTTAGGTTGGCGTGTTCGATAAAGGTCGTGGGCATCGCGGTTCCTTTGCGGTTTGCGTTGGTGCCCGACCCCGCTACAACCTCAACATAAGTTGAGGTCAAACGGAAAATGCGCGGCAACGAACTGCTCACCATCGGCGAACTCGCGAACCGCACGGGCCTCAGCGTCTCCGCGATCCGCTTCTACGAGGGGCGGGGGCTGGTCGCGCCGATCCGCACCAGCGGCAATCAGCGCCGCTTCCTGCGCTCCGACATCCGCCGCCTGTCTTTCGCGCTGATCGCGCAGAAGCTTGGGCTGACGATCGAGGAGATTGCGGCGGAGCTGAACCGCCTGCCCCACGGCCGCACCCCCACGCTGGCCGACTGGAACCGGATCAGCCGCCATTTCCGCGCGGAGATCGACCGCCGCATCGCGCTGCTCGAACGCACGCGGGAGAAGTTGGACAGTTGTATCGGTTGCGGTTGCCTGTCGCTGCGCAAATGCGGGCTGTACAATCCGGGTGACGAAGCTGGCGCGAACGGGGCTGGGCCGCGCTATGTGCTGAGCGAAGCGGTCGCGGGTGAGACTTTACCTGCCCGCCCGGAAGCCCGATAGGCGTGCGGACAATCGAAACAATGGACGGGTTGCAGGATGTGGAAAGCGGCACTGGGTGCGATGGCGTTACTGTCGGCGGGGGTGGCGATGCCAGTTGAGGCGCAGCAAATGGCAGGCGGCGACCTGACGCTGGAACGCGTGTTCGCCAGCCCCGACCTCGCTGGCACCACCCCCCGCGCGCTGAAGCTTTCGCCCGACGGCACCCTGGTCACGGTGCTGCGCAACCGCCCCGACGACAATCAGCGCTTCGACCTGTGGGCGATGGACACCGCCACCGGGCAGTGGCGCATGCTGGTCGACAGCCTGAAACTCGGCACCGGCGCCGAACTGTCCGAAGCGGAGAAGATGCAGCGCGAGCGCGCGCGCATCGGCGGCAGCAAAGGCATCGTCGCCTATGACTGGGCGCCCGATGGCAAGTCGATCCTCGTCCCGCTCGACGGCGACCTGTATCTGGCGACGCTCGACGGCAATGTCCGCCGCCTGACCGCGACCGAAGGCGGCGAGCTCAACCCCGTCATCAGCCCGCGCGGCGGCTTTGCCAGCTTCGTCCGCGACCAGAATCTCGTCGTCCTCGACCTTGCCAGCGGCAAGGAAATGAAGGCGACGACCGAAGGCAAGGGGGCCGTCTATTTCGGCGAGGCCGAGTTCGTCGCGCAGGAGGAAATGGGCCGCCGCACCGGTTACTGGTGGTCGCCCGACGACAAGCGCATCGCCGTCCAGCGCTTCGATGAAAGCCCGGTCGGCATCGTCAGCCGCGCCGCGATCGGGGCGGAAGGGACGAAGATCTACGACCAGCGCTACCCCAAGGCGGGCACCGCAAACGTGCTGGTCGATCTCTATGTGATGAACCCCGACGGGTCGGGCCGGGTCAAGGTCGATCTCGGCAGCGAAACCGACATCTACCTCGCCCGCGTCAACTGGACACCCGATGGCAAGACCCTGCTCGTCCAGCGCCAGAACCGCGCACAGACCGTCCTCGACATGCTCGCGGTCGATCCCGCGACCGGCGCATCGCGCGTCCTGTTCAGCGAGAAATCGGGCGAACGCAGCTGGCTCAACCTGTCCGACGCCTATCGCCCGCTCAAGGACGGCAGCCTGATCTGGTGGTCCGAACGCGACGGCCACGGCCATCTTTACCGGTTCAAATCGGGCAAGTGGACGCAGCTTACCACGGGCGACTGGGAAGTCGCCGACATCGTCGGGGTGGATGAGGCGAGCGGGCGGATCACCTTCACCGGCAACAAGGACGGCGTGCTCGAACGCCACCTCTACACGGTGAACTTGGGCAAGCCCGGCACCGTCACCCGTATCACCGAACCCGGCTGGTGGCACGGCGCCAGCGCCAACGGCACCGCCAGCAAGATCATCCTGACCCGCTCCAAGAGCGATCAGCCGGCCCAGGTCATGCTGACCGACGCGGCGGGCAAGCGCCTCGCCTGGGTCAACGAGAATAAGGTCGCGGGCGACCACCCCTACGCGCCCTATGTCGCCAGCCATCAGCAGAAGCAGTTCGGCACGATCAAGGCGGCGGATGGCACCGTCCTCCACTGGGAAATGATCACCCCCAAGCTGGAGCCGGGCAAGACATACCCCGTCTTCTTCCACCACTATGGCGGCCCGCATTCGCAACAGGTGAGCAAGGCATGGGGCGGCGCGCTTCAGCAATATCTGGTCGATCGCGGCTATATCTGGTTCGTGCTCGACAATCGCGGCGCGGCCAATCGCGGCAAGGCGTTCGAGGATCACCTGTACGAGGCGATGGGCGGGGTCGAGGTCGAGGATCAGCTCGCCGGAGCCGCCTATCTCAAGACACTCGATTTCGTCGATGCCAACCGCATCGCCACCTATGGCTGGTCGTACGGCGGCTATATGACGCTCAAGATGCTTCAGGCCGCACCCGGCACCTTCGCGGCGGGCATTTCCGGCGCGCCGGTCAGCAAGTGGGAGCTGTACGACACCCATTATACCGAGCGGTACATGGGCGACCCGCGTCAGGTGCAGCCGGCCTATGACAAGGCGAACACCGTCACCGACGCGACGAAGATCACCGATCCGCTGTTGCTCATCCACGGCATGGCCGACGACAATGTCGTGCTGGAGCATTCGACCGTGATGATGGCGAAGATGCAGGGTGCGGCGGTGCCGTTCGAAACGATGCTCTACCCCGGCCAGACGCACCGCGTCGCCGGGCCGGGGATCAGCGTGCATCTGTGGACGACGATCCTCAACTTTCTCGACCGTCACATGGGCACGGACGCACCGCCCGCGAAATGAATTGACCGCCCACCGGCCCCGGCTCACCCTCGCCAAATGGCATGGGAATGAGTCGGGGAGGCGTGAGATGAAGTCGGTAGTTCTGGCAGTGGCCGCTGCTACGCTGGCCGGTCCTGCAATGGCCGAAGTCACCGCAACCGACCCCGCCGGCTTCGTCTCGACCCACAAGCTCGTCATCGCCGCCCCGCCCGAAAAGGTCTGGGACACGATCGCCAGCCCCGCGCTCTGGTGGAGCAAGGACCACACCTATTCGGGCGACAGTGCCAATATCAGCTGGGACACGCGCCCCGGCGGCTGCTGGTGCGAAAAGCTGGATGGCGGCGCGGTCGAGCATGGTCGCACCATTTACGTGGTGCGCGGCAAGACATTGCGCATCTCCGGCGCGTTCGGGCCGCTGCAAAGCGGCGCGGTCAACGCGACGATGACCTTTGCGCTCAAGCCGTGGGGGGCGGGGACCGCGCTCACCGTCACCTATGTCGTCAGCGGCTTTCATCCGGCCGGCCTCGCCAACCTCGCTGCGCCCGTCGACGGCGTGATCGCCGCGCAGATGCCGGGACTCAAGAAGGCGGCGGAGCGTGCCGAATAGGACCATCACCGCGCCCGGCATGGCTTGGTCATCGGTCCAATATGGTGTATGTGGATCGAACCGAATTTTCCCCCGGCCCGGCGCTTGACAGTGCGGGCCGCGGTCAATATGTCGCGCATCTTCCGAAACACCGGCGAACGGCAGCGTGCGTGCACGTCTGTCGCGTGCTTGCGTTCCGGGTCAACGCTACGAGATGGGGCTTGCTGCCATGCAAACCCCGTGGAGCTGGGAGAACATAGTTCATGGCACGTATTGCGGGCGTTAACCTGCCCACCAACAAGCGCGTTCTGATCGCGCTTCAGTATATCCACGGCATCGGCCCGGCAAAGGCCAAGCAGATCACCGAAAAGCTCGGCATCACGCTCGATCGTCGCGTGCAGGACCTGACCGATTCGGAAGTGCTGCAGATCCGCGAAACCATCGACGCCGACCACACGGTTGAGGGTGACCTGCGTCGCGAGACCGCGATGAACATCAAGCGCCTGATGGACCTCGCCTGCTATCGCGGCCTGCGTCAT
>JBHYGP010000203.1:0-4351 GCA_051858935.1 Sphingomonas sp. | reverse complement strand
GGAACAAGTCCGGGACGCCACCTCCCCCTGGCGGGGGAGGATTATCTATTTGCTCGCGCGGTCGAACACTTTCGCAACACGCGCGAGGAGATTTGTCGCATGCGTGCGTAGCCCCATGGCGCGTTTTCACGCGACATGTTCGCATTGCTTTGTTCCGCATCCCGGGGCTCGTCGACCCGATTCCGACATGTTTTCGGTCGGCCAGAGCGTTTGCCACCAGCCCAAAACCCGCGGAAATCCGAGCTACTCCGGGGCAGACTTTCCTACAATAACCTATTTGGTTACAATGGCCGTATTGAGCATCAGTCAGCAGGGGGCAAGTTCACACATGACGCATGATCTCGCCCCCAGCGGTTTTTCAACTCAGCGACCGAGCAGAACGCGCGCCTGTCCAGCAATCTGCGCTAGCATCGCGGCATTCGGCGCAGGTGCCTTTTTCGCCCGCTCGACGAGCGTCACGAACTGCGCCACCCGCGCAGCATGTTCGGCCAGCCAGGTCTCGACCTCGGCGCGCGGGTCGTTGCCGGTGCCACGCGCGAGGAACTCCAGCCGCAACTGCTGGAAGTCGCGCGCCAGGCCCGCGATCAGCAGCCGCTCCCACGGATCCCCCGCGACGATCCGCGCGGCATTGGCCTGTGCCCAGTCGAGCCCCAGCGCCTGCCCGAGATGGGTGAAGGCATGGGTCAACTCGGTCTCGCCAATCCCGCGCCGCTGGCCCAGATCGGCCAGACCCACTGCGCCGTCGAGCTCGAAGATGCGCACGATCTTCGCCACCAACGCCGCCGGGGCGCCCGCCGCCTCCAGCTGCGCGGCGATGCGGCCCGATTGCGCCAGCGCCTCTTCCTTCAGCAGCGTCTTGGCCTGGCGGTCGAGGCTGTCGATGCCGGGCTTGAGGCGCGCGAGCACCGCGCTGATATCCTCGCCAGGACGGCACACGCGCAACAGATCGGCGATCTGCGAACGGGTGGCGACCGCCACCTCGTCGAGCACGGCGATACGCGCGCTCTCGCTCATCGCCGCGGTCTCGATCTCTTCCCACAGGGGCTGCAGGCCGAACAGCCGTTCGGTCACCACGAACATCATCGCGATGTCGCGTAGCGATGCGCCCTCTTCCTCGGCCAGCTCGAACGGGTGCAGCACGCCCAGCCGGTTGACGATGCGGTTGGCGAGCTTGGTCGCGACGATCTCGCCGCGCAGGCGATGTTCGAGGATCGCGGTCTTGAACCGGTCCTGCATCGCCGTCGGGAAGGCGGAGATCAGGTCGCTCTCCAGCGCCGGGTCCAGCCCCAGCCCGCCATTTTCGATCGCGTCCTGCAGCGCCAGCTTGCTCGTCGCGAGCAGTACCGCGAGTTCGGGGCGGGTCAGCCCGGCGCCGTCCTGCGCCCGGCGCAGATATTCCTCATTGGTCGCCAGCCCCTCGACCGCGCGGGCGAGCCGGCCGCCGGCCGCAAGGATTTCGGTGAGCCGCACAAAGCTCGGCACCGCGACCGGCCCGTCATTCTCGAGGAACGACAAAGCCAGCGTCTGCAGCCGGTTATCCTCCAGCACCAGATGCGCGACATCGTCGGTCATCGCCGGCAACAGGATGTTGCGATCGGCCATGTCAAGCCGACCCTCGATCACCTCGCGGTTCAGCGCGATCTTAATGTTGACCTCGTTATCCGAACAATCGACGCCCGCCGAATTGTCGATGAAGTCGGTGTTGATCCGCCCGCCCTTCATGGAGAAGGCGATGCGCGCCGCTTGCGTGACACCCAGATTCGCGCCCTCGCCAATGGCACGCGCACGCAGATCCTCGGCATTGACGCGCAGGCGATCATTGGCGGGGTCGCCCACCTCGATATGCGCCTCGGCCGCGGCCTTTACATAGGTGCCGATGCCGCCGAACCAGAGCAGGTCGACCGTGGCCTTGAGGATCGCGGAGATGAGCGCATTGGGCTCCATCTCTTCGGCCTCGATGCCCAATGCCGCGCGGACTTCCGGGGTCAGCTTGATCGACTTTTCCGAGCGCGCGAACACGCCGCCGCCGGTCGAGATCAGCGCCGGATCATAATCCGCCCAGCTCGACCGGGGCAGGTTGAACATCCGCTCACGCTCGGCCCAGCTCGCCGCCGGATCGGGATCGGGGTCGAGGAAGATGTGGCGATGGTCGAATGCCGCGACCAGCTTGATCGCCCTGGACAGCAGCATGCCGTTGCCGAACACGTCGCCCGACATATCGCCGCAACCCGCGACGCGGATCGTGTCGGTCTGGACGTCGGTGCCCAGCTCCAGGAAGTGGCGCTGAACGCTGATCCACGCGCCCTTGGCGGTGATGCCCATTGCCTTGTGGTCGTATCCGACCGAGCCACCGGATGCGAAGGCGTCGCCCAGCCAGAAGCCGCGATCGATCGCGATCGCGTTGGCGACGTCGCTGAAGGTCGCGGTGCCCTTGTCGGCGGCGACCACGAAATAGGGGTCTTCGCCGTCATGGATCACGACGCTGTCGGGATGCACCACCGCGCCGCTCACGATATTGTCGGTGATCGACAGCAGCGAGCGGATGAAGATGCGGTAGCTTTCCTTGCCCTCCTCGAACCACGCGTCGCGGTCGATGGAGGGGGAGGGGAGCAGCTTGGGATAGAATCCGCCCTTCGCCCCGGTCGGCACGATCACGGCGTTCTTCACCCGCTGTGCCTTCATCAGCCCGAGAATCTCGGTGCGGAAATCGTCGCGCCGGTCGGACCAGCGCAGCCCGCCGCGCGCGACCGGGCCGGCGCGCAGATGGATGCCCTCGACGCGCGGCGAATAGACCCAGATCTCGCGCCACGGCAGCGGCGCGGGCAGGTTGGGCACGCGGCTGCTGTCCAGCTTGAACGCCAGCGCCTCGGCGGCGGCGGGGGCATAGGCGTTGGTGCGCAGCGTCGCGCGGATGACGCCTGCAATCGCGCGCAGGATGCGATCGTCGTCGATCGCGCTGACCGCGTCGAGCCCTGCGGCGATCGCGGCGTCGGCGGCGGCGATAGCGGCGGCGCTGTCCTTCGCCAGAGCCGGATCATGCGCGGCGGCGAAGCGATCGACCAGAGCGGTCGCGACGGCCGGCGCGCGGCGCAACGCCTCGACCACCGTGACCAGGCCGTAGCTGAGGCCGGTCTGACGCAGGTAGCGGAACCACGCGCGCAGCAGCACCACCGACGCCGGGGCCAGCCCCGCCTCGACGATCAGGCGGTTGAACGCGTCATTCTCGGCGCGCAGTTCGAGCACCGCCGCAATCGCACCCTCGACCGTGGCGATATCGCCCTTGAGGTTGCCTCCGCCGGGCAGCTCGACTTCGAAATCATGGATATAGCCATCGGCATCGCCCGCCAGCGCGGTCGGCACTTCCTCGATCACGCGGAACCCGAAATTCTCGAACACCGGCACCGCGTCGGACAGCGGGAGCGGCCCGCCGAGGCGATACAGCTTGATCCGCAGCTTGCAGCCCGGCGATGCGGACGATATCGCGCGCGGCCTCCTCGGGCGGATTGCCGTTGCGATAGCCGAACGGGAAGCACGGGGCATAACGCAGCGCCAGCCGCGCCGCGCGCGACGGCGTGGCACCATCCTCGCGCAGCGCATGTTCGATCGCCGGCAGCCAGCCGCGCACCATCCGCTCCAGCTCGACATCGAGCGCGGCGGCATCCGGCATCCGCCCGTCACCGCGCAGATCGAGCGTGTAGCGCAGCAGCGCGACCGGCCCGTCCTCCAGCGCGATCGACCAGCTGAGCAGCGAGGCATTGGCGCGCGCCTCCAGCATCTCGCCGATCGCGACGCGGCGCCCGGTCGAGACCTCATCGCGCGGCAGCCAGACAAAGGCGAACAGATGCCGGCCCAGCGCGCTGCTGATCAGCACCAGCTTGGGCCGCGGGCGGTCGGTCACCGACATGGCGGTGAGCGCGATCTCCTCCAGCGCTTCGCTGGGGAAGGCAGATGTCAGGTCGTGCGGCAGGCCGCTCAGCGCATGCGCCAGTGCCTTGCCGGTATGACCGCGCGGGTCGAAGCCGAACTTGCTCTCGAGCGCCGCGATGCGCGCGCGCAGCATCGGCACCTCATCCGGGGTCGAATGCAGCGCGGCGCTGGTCCAGAGGCCAGCATGAACCGACAGGCCGGTGACCTTCGGCCCGTCCCGCAGCGGCACCAGCACCAGATCGAGCGGTGCCCGGCGATGCACGGTGGAGATCAAGTTCGACTTGAGCAGCAAAGGCGGTTGACCGCCCTGCTCGAACCACTCGACTGCCAGCTTGCGCGACGCTTCGGCGAGCAGCGGCGTGGTGAGGTCGACGCGGCAAATTCCCGCCGCATCGGTGACGCTGCCGTCGCGATGCCAATTCTC
>JBHYGP010000202.1:506-4354 GCA_051858935.1 Sphingomonas sp. | reverse complement strand
AGCCACCGGTCAGCGGCCCGCCCACTTTGCTGCGGCGGTGTGGTTCGGCGGCGGATCCGTCGACGACCCGCATCCGCGCTGGCTTTTGATCGTGGCTCATTCAAATCCCAACAGGGGCACGTCCCGACAGAGGGTTTTGCGTCTATTATAGAGGGGCGAGGCCGTGCGCGGTCCCGCCCCCTGCCTTTGACGGAGTTCCCATGCGCCGATCCGCCGCCCGCCTGACCGCCGCCGCCGCCTTGCTGGCCGTGGCTGCGCCTGCCGGGGCCGCCGGCGGGGGTGGGGGAGAGTCGGCGGTCGTCCCGCTGGGCAAGTTCCGGGTGCCGATCATCGATGCCGGGCGGTTCGATGGCGATCTGGAGCTCGATCTGGCGATCACGCCGGCCGAGGGCGTGGATGCTTCACAACTCGGCACGCTTCAGCCGGCGTTGCGCGCGGCGGTGCTCTCTGCGTTGCTCGACTTCGCACAGCTGCGTGCCTCGCCGCGCACTGCGGTGGATGCGGCTGCGCTGGCCGAAGCACTCGACAGCGCCGTCCACGCCGCCGATCCACAGGCCGGACACGTCCTGATCCTCGAAGTGCGCACCAAGCCGGCGCGCAGCGCTCCTTAAAGTCCGCGCATTCCGGTCAGCGGCAGCACGTCGCGCATGACCCGGTCGATCGCCGTGACCAGCGCGTCGTCGCCCTCACGGGTTGCCCGGCGGATCAGCGCTTCGAGACCTTCGACTGTCGTTCGCCCGATTCGGCGCATATGGTGCGGCGAGGACGCTTCATCGAGAATGCGCAGGGCCGCGCGCTCGAGGCGCGGGATCGCGTGGTCGATGAAATCGGGACGCACACGCTGATCGGCGACGAACACCGTGCCAAGCTTCGTCCCTTCCACGCCGCACAGCGGCACTGCGGCATAGGCGCGCAGCGCCAGCGGCCCGGCGACAAACCGGTTCTGCGCGAACTTCGGATTGGCGGGAAGGTCCGGCTCGGCCATCGGAATCAACGTCTCGACCACGCCCACGCACAGCGATTCGGCGAGCGGTATCGCGTCGAGATCGATCCCGCGAAGGACCGGAAGCCAGCAATAGCCGCGGTCGATCACGCTCACCCCCGCGATCGGCGCGTCCATCGCCGCGCACAATTCTGCCAGCAATTCGTGAAAGCGCGGCGATTCGCGCAACGCAAGCAATCCCGACGCGAACAGCGCGGCGCGGCGCAGCGCTTCTTCGCTCGACAGGGGGACATCGTCCGTGTCGGGGATCGTCACTTCACTCTCCGCTCAAGAACCCCGCTGGTCGCAGATTGGTCTTGGTGGAGTGCTTCTGTCAGTATTGTAGAATTACAGTAACCCGGTTCGGTTTCACTTTGGCACGGTGCGCGTGCTCTTGGTCCCTGTTGGCGCGGGCTTTTCCTGCGTCAGTCCGCCCCGTGCGAGTGCCATGCCAAGTTTCGCGGCAGCGTCGGGCGACATCGCCTGCATCATCAGCGCGGCGTTGCGGTCGCGCATCCGCTGCGCCACCTGGAACTGCACGTCTGCGCTCAACTTCTCGAATACCGGCGCGGCCTTGGCGGGTTTCATCGACTGGAAGATGCGGGCGAGGTCGCTGTAGCGCTGCTCCTCGGCCGGCGGGGTCGAGCCGGGCGCGCCGGGGACAGCCGCACCCGCCGCCGGCTTGGCGTCGGCCGCAGCCTTGGCCTCGGCTTCGGCCTGCTGGCGCTTCAGCCGCAGCCGCGCCGCCTTCAGCGCCTGTTCGCGCAGGTCGAGTGCACGACGGCGCTCGGCTTCCTTGCGCTGCGCGTCGTTCAACTCGCCCTCGATCTGGCTGCCCAGTCGCGTCTTGGGCACGGCGGACTCGCCGACGGTGACTGCTGCATCAACGCCGTTCGCCACCGCGCCAAGCGTGGCGGCGGCGGCGGTGAGGAGGAGGAAGGGGACACGCATCAGTATCGATCCACCAGCTCGGCCCGTCGCGCTGCTGCGGCGGATTCGACCAGCCGTTCGGCGGTTGAATCGGCAATCTCGATCATCATCTTGAGTTCGTCCGCGACTGCCTTGGCCCGCGCCGCGTCATGCGTACCGCGGGCATATTGGGTCAGTGTGCCCTTGAGTTCGGACAGCACCAGCCGCGCCTGAACCGTCGCCTGGTCCAGCGTCGAGACGACCTGACCCAGATCGTTCTTCTTGAGTGCGTTGAGCGCGCGCATCATGCGGATGCTCTGGATAATGGTGACCGTGCAGAACAGCATCGTCAGCACGTTCGCGATCAGCGAATAGGTCATGCGCGCTTCTCCTTGGCGATGTCGGACACCAGCCGCACCGCAATCTTGTTCGACCGCTGGCCGATCTGGGCGCGGCCGATGGTCACGCCGCCGCATTGCATGTCGAGGGGTTGGTCGGGGTCGGCAAACAGCGGGATCGTCTGTCCGACCTTGAAGTCGCGCACGGTGCGGAGCGGCATGTCGCGTTCGCCCAGCACCACGTCGAGCGTCACGTCGACCTTGCGGACCTCGGACGCCATATGGACTTCCCAGATCGTGTCGCGACCCAGTTTCTCGCCCATGAAGCGCTGATTGAGCAGGTGCCGGACCGGCTCGATCGTCGCATAGGGCAGCAGGATGCTGAAGTTCCCGCCGCGCTCGTCCATGCTGACGCGGAAGGTCGCGACCGCGCACACGTTGGTGGTGCCTGCGATCGCGACGAAGCGCGGGCTGCTCTCGACGCGCTCCAGCTCGATCGTGGTCGGGGTGATCGGTGCCATCGAGATCGACAGGTCGTTGAGCACATGGCCGAGCATGCGCGACACCAGGTCGGTCTCGATCGTGGTGAAGCCGCGCCCGTCGATCATCACCTGATCGCCCCCGCCGCGACGCCCGCCGAGCAGCGCGTCCACGACTGCATAGATCAGGCCGGAATCGACGGAAACCAGCCCGTAATTCTCCCACTCCTCGACGCGGAACACGCCGATCATCGCGGGGAGCATGATGTGATTGAGATAGTCGCCAAAGCGGATCGAGGTCACTTCCTCAAGGCTGACGTCGATCGCGTCGGAGGTGAGGTTGCGCATCGAGGTCGCGAAAATGCGGACCATGCGGTCGAACACGACCTCCAGCATCGGCAACCGTTCGCGGCTGATGACGTTGGATTCGATGACCGCGCGCAACCCTTCCTTGGGCTGGCTGAAGCCGCCGACCTGGCCGAACAGCGCGTCGATCCCCGCCTGATCCAGCAGCGCGTCTGCGCCGGGATCGAGCCGCGGCGGCTCGGGCAGTTCGAAATCTTCGAAATCGTCGCTCATTGCTGGACCAGATCCTGGATGAGAACGTCCTTCACCTGATCCGGCCCCAGCGTCTGGGTGGCACGGACCAGCAGCTCTTCCTTGACGCGATAGACCGCGCCCGAACCGTTAAGGTCCTCGGGCCGCAGTTCGCGCAGGAATGGCTGATAGGCGTCGATGACCAGCGGAAGCTTCTCCTGAAGCTTGTCGACCGAGCTACCGGGGCCGGGGACCAGCACAAAATGGATCTTGAGGAACCGTGCCGCGCCGTCCGCGCTGCGCAGGTTCACGACCAGCGGGGGCACGTCGAGATAGAGGCCGGACTTGCCGTCCTTTTTCTCGCCGTCCTTGCCTTCTTCCTTGGCCTCATCCTCGGCAGGCGCTTCATGCTCGGCAGTTTTTGCCGCCGCATCGTCCGATCCGAGCAGGAACCAGGCCGCGCCGCCACCGCCGCCGCCCAGCACGAGCAGAGCCGCGCCCGCGATGATGAGCAGCTTCTTCTTGCCCATCTTCCCCTTGGCGGGGGCTGCGTCCTTGGTCTCGACGATGATTTCGTCGCTCATTGTCTCTGTCCCAATCTCT
>JBHYGP010000202.1:0-496 GCA_051858935.1 Sphingomonas sp. | reverse complement strand
GTTCCTATTATAGAGGGGCGGGTCGGCAACATTTGCCTAGCCGCAAAAAATTGGACGAATTTTTTGAAGGGGCCGCGGCGATGGATATCTCATCCTATGTGCTGCTGAGTCATGAGCAGGCGTTGCGCCGTCGTCTCGACGTGAGCGCTAATAATATGGCCAATATCTCGACGGCCGGATTCAAGCGCGAGGCGCCGGTGTTCCGCGAATATGTGGAGCAGGCCGGCGGCGGCGCGGGCGCGCCCGTCAAGACGACGTCGATGGTGCTCGACTATGGCGCGGTGCATGACCAGAGCGCGGGCGCGTTCACCGTCACCGGCAATCCGATCGACGTGATGATCGACGGCCCCGGCTATCTCGCGGTCGAAACGCCCGAGGGCGGCACTGCCTATACGCGCGCGGGATATCTGCGCGTCGGTGAGGACGGGACGCTACAGACCGCAGGCGGGCTGACCCTGCTCGGCGAGGGCGGTCGCCCGATCGCCATTCCCCCCGA
>JBHYGP010000201.1:0-12342 GCA_051858935.1 Sphingomonas sp. | reverse complement strand
CGTTGGTTCGAATCCAACTCGGGGAGCCAGCCTTTTTCCGACATCGCTGGAACCATAGCCGCCCGCGCCCCTTGCGCTGCGCGGCTTTCTGTCGTTTCGTTCAGCGAAGGGACATTTGCGCCATGCTCTTCGTTGTCGTCGCAGCACCGGCACGATTCGCCGCAGAACGAACCACTTAGGAGGAAGATGATGTCCACCCCACCCGCCCGCCGCTCGCGCATCGCGGCGGTGGCCCTCGCCCTTGCCAGCGCCAGCGTGCTGGCATCGTGTGCGACCCCCACGCCCTATCAGCCCGCCACCGGCAGCGGATCGTACCGCACCGGATACTGGGACGAGCAGATCGAATCCGATCGCTTCCGCGTCACCTTTGCCGGCAACAGCATGACGTCGCGCGAAACGGTCGAGCGCTACCTGCTGTATCGCGCGGCGCAGCTGACGGTGGAGCGCGGTGGCGACCATTTCATCCTGTCCGACCGCGATACCGAGAAGAAGAGCCGCACCTATGCGAGCGCCAGCCCGTTCGCGGGGGGTCCGTGGGGCGGATGGGGTCCGTCGTGGCGCTATTACGGCCCGCGCTGGGGCTGGCGCAGCTGGAGCCCATGGGGCGGCGATCCGTTCTTTGACCGCGACATCGATATCCGCACGGTCGAACGATACGAGGCGAGCGCCGAGATCGTGATCGGCAAGGGCGGCAAGCCCGACAATGTCCGCGCGTTCAACGCGCGCGAGGTGATCGAGAATCTGGGTAGCGCGATCGCCCCGCCGCGGCCGCGGTAACTTACGATCCTCCCCCGCAAGGGGGAGGTGGCGCCGAAGGCGACGGAGGGGGAGGAAGGGTTCCAGCTTGAGGCTTGAGCTCATCGCCGTCCTCCCCCTCCGTCAGCTACGCTGACACCTCCCCCTGGCGGGGGAGGATTGCACAAAGAAAAGGCCGCCCGATCGTCTCGGGCGGCCCTTTTTCGTTTCAGCGGTTGAGCGCGATCACACCACCGCGCCGTGGCATTGCTTGTATTTGCGGCCCGAGCCGCACGGGCATGGCGCGTTGCGGTTGACGCGGCCTTCCCATGACGCGGGGTCCTCACCGATCGCGTCGCCGGTGGGGCGCGGAATCTGCATCGGGGGCAGTTCGTTCGAGATCAGGCCCGCCGCGCCCGCGTCCCAGTCGCCGCTATTGTCGAGGCCGGTCAGCGCGTCGATATGCGTGGTCAGGAAATCGGGCAGTTCGGGCAGCTCCGGCGGGGCCTGGAACTGGAATTCGGCCCAGGCGAGCGTGCGGGTGACGTCTTCGCGGATCGCGGTCAGCATGCGTTCGAACATCGCGAACGCTTCCTGCTTATACTCGTTGATCGGCGTCTTTTGCGCATAGGCGCGCAGGTGAACCACCTGGCGCAGCGCGTCGAGCATTGCGAGATGCTCCTTCCAGTGATGGTCGAGATTCTGGAGCAGGATCGACTTTTCGATCGAGGTCCAGGTTTCGGGGTCGAGCTGGTCCGACTTGTCGGTGACCCGCGCGCTGGCGAGCTCGAGAATGCGCTTCTCGACGTCTTCGGGCTCAAGGCCGTCCTGCGCGGCGATCCATTCCTCGACCGGCGCTTCGACGCCAAGCATCTCCTGAGCGCGCGCCTTCAGCCCCTCGACATCCCATTGCTCGGGATAGCTTTCGGGCGGGCAGGCCTGACCGACCAGGTCGTTGACCGTCTCGGCACGCATATCCTCGACCACGTCACCGACCGTGTCGGCGTCCATGATGTCGGCGCGCTGTTCGTAGATCACCTTGCGCTGGTCATTCATCACGTCGTCATATTCGACGACCTGCTTGCGGATGTCGTAGTTGCGCGCTTCGACCTTTTTCTGCGCAGTCTCGATCGCCTTGGTCAGCCACTTGCTGCCGATCGCCTCGCCATCGGCGATGTTGTTGCGCATCATCTTCGCGAACAGCGTGTCCGGGCCGAAGATGCGCAGCAGATCGTCGTCGAGGCTGAGGTAGAAACGGCTGAGGCCGGGGTCGCCCTGACGGCCCGAACGGCCGCGCAGCTGGTTGTCGATGCGGCGACTTTCGTGGCGTTCGGTGCCGAGCACGAACAGGCCCCCGGCGTCGAGCACGCGCTGTTTCTCGGCCGCAATCTCGGCCTTGATCTGATCTACCGCAGCGTCGCGCTCCGGGCCTTCGGGCATGTCGCCCAGTTCGGCCTCGACGCGGAATTCGAGGTTGCCACCGAGCTGAATGTCGGTACCGCGGCCCGCCATGTTGGTGGCGATGGTCACTGCGCCCAGACGTCCGGCCTGCGCGACGATATGCGCTTCCTGTTCGTGGAAGCGGGCGTTGAGGACCGAGTGGTCGACGCCTTCCTTGGTGAGATATTCGCTGAGCAGTTCCGATTTTTCGATCGACACGGTGCCGACGAGGACCGGCTGGCCCTTCACCGCATGCTCGCGAATGGTGCGGGCGATGGCGATGAACTTGTCCTGCATCGTCTTGTAGAACTCGTCGTCCTGATCGATCCGCTTGACCGGAACGTTGGTCGGGATGGTGACGACGTTCATCTTGTAGATGTCGAAGAATTCAGGCGCTTCGGTCGCGGCGGTGCCGGTCATGCCCGACAGCTTGGGGTACATGCGGAAATAATTCTGGAAGGTGATCGACGCGAGCGTCTGGTTCTCGGGCTCGATGTTTACGCCTTCCTTGGCCTCGACCGCCTGGTGCAGGCCGTCGGACCAGCGGCGGCCGTCCATCATGCGGCCGGTGAACTCGTCGATAATGACGACCTTGCCGTCCTTGACGATGTAATCGATGTCGCGCTTGTACATCGTGTTGGCGCGCAACGCCTGATTGAGGTGGTGGACCACCTGGGTATTTTCGAAATCGTAGAGGTTGGCGCCCTGCAGCAGCCCGGCCGCTTCCAGCATCCGTTCGACGGTTTCGGTCCCCTCCTCGGTCAGGATGACGCTCTTCTGCTTCTCATCCTTCTCATACAAGTCGGGAGCGAGCTGCTTCACCACCGCGTCGACGCCGATATAGAGCTCGCTCTTGTCGTCGGTCGGGCCGGAGATGATCAGCGGGGTACGCGCCTCGTCGATCAGCACCGAATCGACCTCGTCGACGATCGCCATCGCGAACGGGCGCTGGACCATCGATGCGCGGTCGTACTTCATATTGTCGCGCAGATAGTCGAAGCCGAATTCGTTGTTCGTGCCGTAGGTGATGTCGCTGGCGTAGGCTTCGCGCCGCTGATGATCAGCGAGGTTGGGGACGATCACGCCGACGCTGAGGCCGAGGAAACGGTAGATCTGGCCCATCCATTCGGAGTCGCGGCGGGCGAGATAGTCGTTGACGGTAATCACATGCACGCCGTTGCCGGGCAGCGCGTTGAGATAGCAGGCGAGCGTGGCGACCAGCGTCTTGCCCTCACCCGTCCGCATCTCCGCGATCTCGCCGCGGTGAAGGACGATGCCGCCGATCATCTGCACGTCGAAATGGCGCATGCCGAGCACGCGCACGCCGGCCTCGCGCACGGTGGCAAAGGCTTCGGGCAGGATCGAGTCGAGCTTTTCGCCATTGGCAAGGCGTTCGCGGAACTTGACGGTCTGCGCCGACAGTTCCTCGTCGGACATTGCCTTGAGCGCGGGCTCGAAGCCCGCAATCTTGGCGAGGATTGGGTTGAGCGAACGGACGTACCGGTCGTTGGACGAACCGAACAGGGACTTGGCCAAGCCGCCGAACATGATGATTTCCAGTCGTGTGAAATTGCAAGGGTTGCGCCCGATTTGCGAGCGCCAACGATTCGAATGCGAAATGGATGCCAGCCGCGTGAGACGCGACGGCGGGCGCGGCTATTCCAGCCGGCGTTCGCTGGTCAGGCGGGCAGGCGTGCCGACCGGGGCGTTATGGATCGCGAAGGGGGCCGCTGCGGGCGCTTCGCGGATGGCAAGGGGGCGGCTGGCGACCGCAGCCGCAACGTTCGACACCGCTTCGACAGCGGTTTCGGCGGTGCGCGAAATGGCGGTGTCGCTGCGCTGCTGGAACCCGCGCATATCCCGGTCACCGGCGATAACACCGGTGAGGCTCGCGAGGAGCGCGGAGAGGAACAGCAGCAATTGCACGCGAAAACCCGTTAAACGGCCCCTTGTTGCCCGCCGCTGAACGACGAACCGTGCGGACATAGGGGTTGGGGGCGGATCGTCCAAGTCCTAATCGACTTGACACGGCGCGATAAGGCATATCACGTGGCATATACAAAGGAGACGATGATGGGTGCCGAGCGTCATGTCAGGCTGTTCCGCAACGGGCGAAGCCAGGCGGTGCGCATCCCACGCGAATTCGAGCTTCCGGGGTCCGATGCCATCATACGCAAGGAGGGCGACAAGCTGATCATCGAGGCCGCTGCCAAGCCCTCTTTGCTCGCATTGCTGGCGGAGTGGGAGCCGATCGAGGAGGACTTCGGACCGATCGACGATATTCCCGCCGAAGATTTCGATCTGTGACACGTTATCTGCTCGACACAAACGCGTTGTCGGACGTTATCCGCAATCCCGCCGGAGCGATTGCCAAGCGACTTGCTGAAGTCGGTGAGGACTCGGTGTGCACGAGCATCGTTGTCGCAGCGGAGCTGCGATATGGTGCCGCAAAGCGCGGAGCTGAACGGCTGACCCGTCGGGTCGAGCAGTTGCTGGACCAAATGGACGTGCTGGCATTTGATGTGCCCGCTGATGCTACCTACGGCCAAGTGCGAACGCAGCTTGAGAAATCCGGCACCCCAATTGGCGGGATTGATCTCTTGATCGCGTCACATGCACTGTCGCTGGGCTATGTCGTCGTGACGGACAACGAACGCGAGTTCGCCCGGGTGGCAGGCTTGCAGGTCGAGAACTGGCTGCGGCGCTAACGCCCCCTAACAACCTCACACCCCACGCGCGCATCGGGGTAAACATCGAGCTTCATTGATCGGACGCGGACTTCGGCGACGCGCGGATCGGCTGACAGAGCCAGTGCGGCGACGGCGTCGCACAGCGTTTCTTGAAGCTCGATATGCCCGCGCGCAGCGAGGGCGTGGATGCCGGTGCGCAGATAGTCGTAATCGACCACCGCTTCGATCCGGTCCTCGGGCGGCGACTTATAGACGCACCGCATCGCGACGTTGAGCTCGACCCGCTGCGGCGCGGTGCGCTCGTGGTCGTGGATGCCGAGGCCGATTTCGACCACCAGCCCGTCGAGGTGAATGGTGTAGTCAGCCATGCGGGCGGCTGCGTCCGGTGAACATCACGTCGCCGTCGCGCTTGACGAGGCGCTGGCCGCAATCAACGAAGATGTTCTGGCCGGTGATGCTGCGGGTGGTGAGCAGATAGGCGACGGTCGCGGCGATCTCGTCGATCGCGACCTGACGCCGGAGCAAATTGGCGGTGGCGACCGCGGCGAACTCCGCGTCGCTCTGGTCGAGGCTGGGCAGGGTCAGGCCGGGAGAGACGGCGTTGACGCGGATGCGCGGGGCGAGCTGCATCGCGAGCAGGGTGGTCGCTTCGGCCAGCGCCGCCTTGCTCAGCGTATAGGTCAGGAAATCGGGGTTGGGGTTGGCGAGCTTCTGGTCGAGCAGGTTGACGACCGCCCCCTCCCCCAGCCCGACCTGCGCCGCGAGCGCGGAGGCGAGCAGCAAAGGTGCACCGACATTCACCTGCATATGGCGGTCCAGCCCGGCATAGTCGGCGAGCGGGATCGTATCCCAAGCGAAGCGCGAAGCGTTGTTGACCAGCCCATCGACCGGGCCGCCCAGCGCCTGCGCTGCGGCCGCGATCAGGCCGCGCGTTTCGGCCGGGTCGGCAAGGTCAGCGGTGACGAGTGCGACGCCGAGTTCGCCCGCCAGCGCATCCGCCTCGTCATGCGAGTCATGATGATGCACCGCGAGCCGGTGGCCATCCGCGACAAGACGGCGCACGATCGCCGCCCCGATCCGCCGCGCACCACCGGTGACGAGTACGCGCATCAATAGCCCATCAGCGCGAGGACTTCCTTGCGGCTGCGGTCATCTTCGCGGAACGTACCGATCACGCGGCTGGTGACCATCGACACGCCGGGGGTGCGCACGCCGCGCGCGGTCATGCAGGCATGGCTGGCGTCGATCACCACCGCGACGCCGCGCGGCTTCAGATGATCCCAGATGCAATCGGCGACCTGCGCGGTCAGCCGCTCCTGGACCTGGAGCCGCCGCGCATAGGCGTGGAGCACGCGGGCAAGCTTCGAGATGCCGACGACATGCTTGCCGGGCAGATAGGCGATCGACGCCTTGCCGATGATCGGCGCGAGATGATGTTCGCAATGCGACTGAAACGGAATGTCCTTGAGCAGGACGATATCGTCATAGCCGCCAACCTCCTCGAACACGCGGCTGAGGTGATAGGCGGGGTCCTCGCCATAGCCCTGGCAATATTCCTTCCACGCTCGCGCGACGCGCAGCGGCGTGTCGAGCAGCCCTTCGCGACTCGGGTCGTCGCCGGCCCAGCGCAGCAGCGTGCGGACCGCGTCGGCGACCGCATCGGGCACCGGAATCTTGGCAGCGGGGGCGACGAGGTCGCCGTCAGCGGGTTCTTCGTCGTGATGGCAACTCATATCGGTCCGGGCCCTATCCTATCGCCTGACGCTACGGCAAGCGCAGCTCCTGTGTTGCCCTGGCGCAACAAACGGTGTCGGAACGGGAAATAGCAAGCATTTCCGCCACTTTTCCAGCGTGATTTGACGTTGACGTAAGGATTCGAGCAACGGTAGCGTGTGTCCCAACGACAACAAGAAGACCGGTCCCGGTGGGAACACCCCGGCGAACCCAGAGAGGAGAGAGACCCATGCGAACGCTCCAGCTGTTTTCCGCATCCGCCCTCGCGCTGATCGCGGCCACCCCCGCCATTGCACAGGACGCCGCCCCAGCCCCGGCCGCGCAGGAAGAAGAAAGCTACGGCAACGAGGTCGTGATCACCGCGACCCGCCGTAACGAAACCGTTCAGGACGTGCCGATCGCGGTCACCGCAGTCCCGGCCGCGCTGCTCGAAAATGCCGGCATCGAGGACATTCGCGGGCTGGAGCAGCTCGCGCCGTCGCTGCAAAGCTCGACCGGCCAGTCGTCGGCCACCGGCACCACCCTCTATATTCGCGGCATCACCACTGCGGGCGACAATCCCGGATTCGAACCGGCGGTCGGCGTGTTCATCGACGGCGTGTTCCGCGCGCGTGCCGGTGTCGCCATCTCCGAACTGCCGCAGCTTGAGCGCGTCGAAGTGCTGCGCGGGCCGCAGGGCACGCTGTTCGGCCGCAACACCTCGGCCGGCGCGCTGTCGATCTTCACCGCCCAGCCGGCATTCGAACTCGGCGGCTATCTTGAGGGCAGCTACGGCAATTACAATGCGTTCGAGCTGAAGGGTGCGGTGACCGGCCCGGTGACCGACCAGCTCGCGCTGCGCGTCGACGCCGGCTATCGCAAGCGCGACGGCTATATCGAGGATGTGAACGCCGACCGGTCGTTCAACAATGTCGACCGCTGGTACGCCCGCGGCCAGGCGCTGTACGACACCGCCGACTTTTCGCTGCGCCTGATCGCCGATTATTATGAGACCGACGAGCAATGCTGCGGCGCAATCTCGGTCGTGCGCGGTGCGTTCGCACCGCTGATCGAGGGCATTGCCGGCGCGCAGGGCCTGGACGGTCTTTACGAGGGCACCAGCCGTTCCGTGAACGGCCTGCCCACCACGATCGACCCCGAGCAGCGCCGCATGGCCGCGTCGCCCAACCGCGACCTGAGCGAGCGCGTGCGCGACTGGGGCCTGTCGGCGGAGATCAACGCCGATCTGACCGACGACATCAAGTTCACGTCGATCACCGCCTATCGCGACTGGCGCGTGCGGCGTAACCAGGACGTCGATTTCTCGGGCATCGACCGCGCCTATCGTGAGGGCTATCGCAACGAACTGACCGATTTCACCCAGGAACTGCGCTTCCAGGGCTCGGCGTTCGGCGGGGCGCTCGACTGGCTGGTCGGCGGCTTCTACCTCAACGAAACCAACGACGTCCATGACACGGTCCGCGTCGGCAATGACGGCAACCGTTATGTCGATTCGATCTTCAACGCGCTGGCCGGCCCGTCCTTCGGTGGATCGGTGCAGTTCTATGGCTCGCTGGGCGCTGCCCCGACTCCGGGCGCTGTGTTCCTGAACCCGGCGGTGCCCAACTCGGCCCTGGCGTATCAAGCCGCCTATGGCGCTGCGCTGGCGCCGGTCGTCGGCTGTTTCCGCACTGCGGTCGGGGCCGCGCCGTCGGGCATTATTCCGGTCGCGACCTGCAACGCGCTCGGCTATTCGCCGACCCCAGTCGCGGGCCTTGCCGCGCTCGCCGCCAGCCCGCTGCCCGGCGTCGCGGCCGGTCAGGGCAACACCAACGATTATCGCGTCAAGACCAACGCCTTCGCACTGTTCACGCACAACATCATCAACATCAGCGACAAGCTGTCGCTGACGCTGGGTGCGCGCTGGAACTATGAGAAGAAGGACTTCACCGCGACGATCAACAACAACACCGGCAGCTGCACCTTCTTCAATCAGGTGCGCGCGGGCAATGCGGCGGCGACGCAGTACGCCAACCTGTTGCGCCAGCTGGGGCTGTTCAACAATCTGTTCCTGCTCAGCTGTAACCCGGCGATCAACACCGAGTTCAATGGCAGCTATGCGCATGACCGCGATGAGAGCAAGATCACCGGCACCGCCAAGCTGGCGTTCAAGGTGAATTCGGACATCCTCGTCTATGGTGGCTATGACCGCGGCTACAAGTCGGGCGGCTACAATATGGATCAGGCGACGTTCGACAGCGTGCTGCTGGGCGGCAATGGCCCGCAGGCAAGCGATCTGGAGTTCGGGTCGGAATCGGTCGATGCGTTCGAAATCGGCGTGAAGACCCAGTGGGGCCGCGCCTTCACCTTCAACATCGCCGCTTTCTACCAGAAGTTCAGCGACCTCCAGTCGCTGGTGTTCAGCGGCAACAACTTCGTCGTCCAGAATGTCGACAGCACGACCAGCAAGGGCGTGGAGCTGGAGTCGATCATCCAGCCGGTGCGCGACTTCACCGTCCGCCTGGGCTATAGCTATATCGACGCCAAATATGACGCCGACAACAACTTCACCGGCACCCCGCTGCAGGGTCAGGAAGGGCGTCAGCTCAACAACCAGCCCGAGCATACGGTGACGGTCGCGACGACCTGGACCCCGCGCATCAGCTCGAACATCCGCGGCCTGATCCATGTCGACATGCGCTACAACAGCGAAGTCAACATCCCGTCGAGCAACCCGAACCCGGTCACCGGCCGGACGGCGCTCTACAACCCGGGATACCCGCTGGTCGGTGCGCGCATCGGCCTGCAGACCGAGGACGGCAAGAAGAGCCTGGAGTTCTTCGTCGAGAACCTGACCAACCAATATTATCACATCACCGGCTTTGCGGTGCCCGAGCAGACCGGCAACTATGCCGCCTATCCGGGCCTGCCGCGCTTCTTCGGCGTGAAGGCCAAGGTCGGCTTCTGATGGTCGCGCGGACGGGGCCGACACGCTCCGTCCCGCCAGAAATCGGGGCGCGTTCGGGACACCGGACGCGCCCTTTTTCTTTGATGTCGTTCGGCGCGCTCAACCGTCTCCGGGTGCCACACGGCCCGCAAATTGCGCCGGATCGCCCCTCAAGGGCGGCAGGAGGACGAGTTCTCCACAAACAAACGTATCAAAACCCCTTGGAAGCGCATCAAATACGTGCATCGTGGAGAGAACCGGATTACATCCGGCGCAGCGACAACGGTGGCAAGACTCCGCTCTGGCCGTCGGCGCTGACCAAGATCGGGATCCGGCATCGGTTGCCGGACCGCAGAGGAGAAGAATAGAATGGCCGAAAACAAGGCATCTGGCGGCGCCCGTGGCGGCATCGCGAAGCCCGTCACCCCTTCGCCCGAACTCGCCGCAATCGTCGGCACCGCCGAGCTGCCGCGCAGCGAGATCGTCAGCAAGATGTGGGAATATATCAAGAAGCACAATCTGCAGAACCCGGCGAACAAGCGCGAGATTCTGGCTGACGACAAGCTGAAGCCGATTTTCGGTGCGGACAAGGTGACGATGTTCGAGATGAACAAGCACATCGCCAAGCACGTCAAGTAAGTTTACGCTCCGGCGCAAGCCGGATCGGACAGCGAGAGCCTCCGAAGCCTCTGGTTTCGGAGGCTTTTTCGCGCCATGATGGCGAGCCCATTTCGGCGGGCACCGGGGGACAATGGGTGGACGGGCATACGGGCCGATTGCTGGAGCGACTTCCGCTTGCCCGCGCGCATCGCTGGCGGGGCTATGCTGCCGCGACCATGTTGTCGCTGTTCGCCCTTCTCGCCCGCTGGGCGTTGGGCGATGCCTTTCCGCCCGGCTTCCCCTTCCTGACCTTCTTCCCTGCAGTGGTGCTGTCTGCATTCCTGTTCGGGCGCGGCCCGGGCATCCTGTCGGCGCTGCTGTGCGGGCTGCTTGCCTGGTATTTCTTCATTCCGCCGGTGATGAGCTTCGCACTCGAACGCGGCGCCGGGCTCGCGCTGGGATTTTATGCGGGCGTCGTGACGGTGGATCTGTTGCTGATCGACTGGATGCAGCGCGGCACCGCGCACCTGCGGCGGGAGCGCGAGCGTTGCGAGATGCTCGCCCAGCGCAGCCATTTGCTGTTCAGCGAGTTGCAGCACCGCGTGTCCAACAATCTGCAGATGGTCGGCGCGGTGCTCGCGCTGCAGCAGCGTAGCGTCGTCGATCCGGCAGCGCGTCAGGCGTTGAGCGACGCCGGCGCCAAGCTTCAGACGATCGGCCGCATTCAGCGCCAGCTTTACGACCATAGCGGCGATCCCCAGACGCTGGAGCAGATCCTGCCCGATCTGGTTCAGGACGTGGTGACCACCGCCGGAAAACCGGGCGTGACCGCGAGTGTGGACGTCGATCCAGCGCTCAAGCTCCCGCCCGACGCACTCATCCCGATCGCGCTGGTGGTCGCCGAGACGATCGCCAACGCCGTCGAGCATGGCTTTGCCGGGCGCGAATCCGGGCGGATCGATGTACGGATGTACGCGCGCGGTAGCGCGGTGACGCTGACCGTTTCGGACGACGGGGCGGGTCCGCCACCCGGCTTCACGGCGGCGGCGGCGACCAGCCTTGGCCTCAGGATATCGCGAACGCTGGCCGAACAGCTTGGCGGGAGCTTTGACGTAGCCCCGCGCGAGGGCGGAGGCGCGATCGCAACGCTGTGCTTCGCTGCGGCGAAGGGGTAACCCGGCGTCGGGATCGGAAAAGAAGTGGTGCCCCTGGCCGGACTCGAACCAGCATGCCTTGCGGCGGTCGATTTTGAGTCGACTGCGTCTACCATTTCGCCACAGGGGCAGCGAGCGGGCTGGCTAGACGAAGGGCTGCGCGGCGGCAAGCCTTTAACGGTGCTGCGTTTGACACCGCCCCCTCCCCTGCCTATATCGCGGCCCTGCCCCGATCGGTCGGGACATGGCACGCCGTCGCGCAGCGCGCCGTACGAATGGACCGGACGGGTATCATAGACGCTTGAGAGGCTGAGTTTTTCCCCGTTTCGACGAAGGGAATCGCTCGGCCCTTTTGGCGTCTGTCTGCGTGCCTGTCCCGGCGGTTACCGGGGCGAAATTCAGGCTGAGAAGGCGAAAACAGCACATGGCAACCAAGGCGATCGAAAGCGGCACCGCAAAGCGCCGCATCCGCAAGGTGTTCGGCGACCTGCACGAAGTGGTGCAGATGCCGAACCTGATCGAGGTTCAGCGCGAATCCTACGAACAGTTTCTGCGGAGCGATCCGTCGATCGGGTATGTTTCGGGTCTTGAGAAGACGCTGCGCAGCGTGTTCCCGATCCGCGACTTTGCCGGCACGGCCGAGCTCGACTTCGTGACCTATGAGCTTGAGAATCCCAAGTTCGACGTCGAGGAATGCCGTCAGCGCGGCATCACCTATGCCGCGCCGATGCGCGTTACCCTTCGCCTGATCGTGTTCGAGGTCGATCCCGACACCGATGCCCGCTCAGTCCTCGATATCAAGGAGCAGGACGTCTATATGGGCGACATGCCCCTGATGACGGGCAATGGCACCTTCTTCATCAACGGCACCGAGCGCGTGATCGTGTCGCAGATGCACCGCTCGCCGGGTGTGCTGTTCGACCATGATCGCGGCAAGACCCATGCGTCGGGCAAGTATCTGTTCGCCGCGCGCGTCATCCCGTATCGCGGTTCATGGCTCGACTTCGAGTTCGACGCCAAGGACATCGTCAACGTCCGTATCGACCGCAAGCGCAAGCTGCCG
>JBHYGP010000200.1:0-4356 GCA_051858935.1 Sphingomonas sp. | reverse complement strand
CCAAGGCTCCGGCGATGCGAAGCATCGACGGACAGGCTGCGGAGGGCGGTGCCGCATCCGCGTTAGCGGATCAAATCAATGCCGGAAGTGGCGCATTCCGGTGAAGACCATGGCGAGGCCGGCTTCGTCGGCGGCGGCGATCACTTCATCGTCGCGGATCGATCCGCCCGGCTGGATCACGGCGGTGGCACCCGCCTCGACCGCAGCGAGCAGGCCGTCGGCGAAGGGGAAGAAGGCGTCGGAGGCGACCGCGCTGCCGATCGTGCGCGGCGCGCTCCAGCCGGCCTTGTCGGCGGCGTCCTTTGCCTTCCACGCGGCGATGCGCGCCGACTCGAGACGGTTCATCTGGCCCGCGCCGATGCCCGCAGTGCTGCCGCTCTTGGCGTAGACGATCGCGTTCGACTTGACATGCTTGGCGACGGTCCAGGCGAACAGGCAGTCGGCCAGCTCCTGCTCCGTGGGTGTCCGCTGCGTGACCACCTTGAGCGCGTCCCGCGTCACCCGACCGCTGTCGCGCGACTGGACCAGCGCACCGCCGGCGATGGTCTTGAGCATCAGGCCGGGACGTGCCGGATTGGGGAGATCGCCGCAGATCAGCAGGCGGAGGTTCTTCTTTGCGGCGAAGATCGCCTTGGCCTCGTCGCTCGCGCCGGGCGCAACGACGACTTCGGTGAAGATGTCGGTGATCGCGCGCGCGGTGTCCGCGTCGAGCGGGCGGTTGAGTGCGATGATGCCGCCGAATGCGGAGACCGAGTCGCACTCGAGCGCGGCCTTGTATGCGTCGACCAACGTATCGGCGGTGGCGACGCCACACGGGTTGGCGTGCTTGACGATCACCACGGTCGGCGGGCCGTCGCGGAACTCGCTGACCAGTTCGAGCGCGGCGTCGGCGTCGTTGTAATTATTGTAGCTCAGCTCCTTGCCCTGCAGCTGCTCGGCCTGGGCGATGCCCGGCGTGGCGGGGCCGGCGGGGAGGTAGAGCGCGGCGGACTGGTGCGGGTTTTCGCCGTAGCGCAGTTCCTCGCCGCGCTTGAACACCAACGGGAGGGTTGCGGGGAAGCGCTCACCCTGATCGGCGAAGGCGAACCAGCTGGCGATGGTCGAATCATACTGCGCGGTGAGGGCATAGGCCTTGGCGGCGAAGCGCTTGCGATCTTCCAGCGTGGTTTCGCCCTGCGCGACCACGGCATAGTCGGCGGGATCGGTGACGATCGCGACGAAGGCGTGATTCTTGGCAGCGGAGCGGACCATCGAGGGGCCACCGATATCGATATTCTCGATAATCTCGTCGCGGCTCGCCCCCTTCGCCACCGTCTGCGCGAAGGGGTAAAGGTTGACCACGACCAGATCGATCATGCCGATCGCGTATTCGCTGGCAGAGGCCATGTGTCCCGCATCGTCGCGCACCGCGAGCAGGCCGCCATGCACCACCGGGTGCAGCGTCTTGACGCGGCCGTCCATCATCTCGGGGAAACCGGTGAGGTCGGAAATGTCGCGGACCTCGAGCCCTGCCTCACGCAGCACCTTTGACGTGCCGCCGGTCGAGACGAGTTCGACCCCCTTGGCGGCGAGCGCCTGACCGAGTTCGACGATCCCGGTCTTGTCGGAAACCGAGAGGAGGGCGCGGCGGATGGTGATGCTGGTCATGGCGGGGCGCTTTAGACCCGACACCGCCCGCTGCAAGCCCCTTTCGCCGTGAGACAGGTCGTGTGCTCCTGCGCAGGCAGGAGCCCAGAGTGGCGAAGTGCGTCGCTTGAAACCCTGGGCTCCTGCCTGCGCAGGAGCACAGTTTCGCTACGTCTCGCTAGCTCCCCTTGCGCGCGCGGTGGAACAACCAGGAGACGCTGGAGCCGCCGGTCAGCGCTTCACCGGTCAGGACCAATTGCTGCGTTTCACGTGGAATGCCCTTGGCATCGATCCACACGCTTTCCTCGACCGCCAACGCGCCGCCACGTGCGCGGAACTGCCACACCGATCCCGATCGGGTGCGCAACAGCGCCCCTGAACCGTCCGCGGTTGGGGTAGCGTCCACTGCTGGATGAAGATGGAAGCGGACCGTGAACGGGACCGGTCCGCCCTTTCCGCCACGCTTGGCAGCGGGGAGCAGGCTGTCCTCGCCGCGTACATCGCGGCCATCGGTGCCGAGCGCGATGGTGCGGCGGTGGATCACGCCGTGGCGGCGGGCATAGCCGTCATGGCTCGCCTCGATCCTGCTGGCGGTGTCGGTCTCGTTGCGGCTGAGCTCCATCTCGACCACGCCGCGCCCGAGTGTGCCATCGGGATGAATCGCGGTCGAATTGCTGTCGCGCACGACCAGCGTGGAATGCGCGGCGGTGGTGCGTAGCCCTTCGGTCAGTGCTGCGGGGAGGCGCAGGTCCGCGCCGCGTGCGCCGCCACAGCTGACCACGATCCGTTCTTCGCCATCGGAAAATTCAAAGGCAAGGGTCGAGGCGCAGCCCCCCGCCATCACCCGCGCGATCGGCGGTGGGGCGGCGTCCATGATGACCACCGTTCCCTGCTGGGCGAGCCGCTGATAGCCCCATTCATGCGCCTGGCGCAGCGGGCGCACGCGCGCGCCGCTCGCCTCGACCGTCTGTTCGATCACGTCGCCGGGGACGGGGAGGCCACCCTGCCAGCTGGCCAGCCCGCCATCGCCATGGCTGACGCCGAGCAATGCGGAGACCATGCGGTCGATTGCCCCGCCGACAAAGGGCGGCGCGTCGAGGCGGCGGGCGGCATAGGTCTCGCGTAGCAGGGTCAGCAACTGGATGGCGTCGAGCAACGCGGCGGGGGAACGACCGGTGATCCCACCATCGCGGCTGACGGCACCGGTGATCGCGCGGAACAGTCCTGCCTCGCCGAACGACCGGCGCGGATCGCCGCCGGGGATCATCAGTCCGGCCGTGAGCACCCCGCACCAGGCGGCGATACGCGCCGCGCCGGTGGGTGCGCGGTCGGCGGCACGGTCGAGGTGGCGCGCGCCACGGGCAAGCGCGTGGAGCACCTGCGAGCGATAGACGAGGTCGGTGCTCGACAGGATCAGTGGCGCGTGCGCGGTCCAGAATTGCAGGCGGCGGCCCCATAGATCGGCGCGCCACGCCGGATCGCGCACCCGGCCGGCATGCGCGGCAAGCCATTTGCGCATCAGCGCTTCGGCGATCGGTGCGGCCTGTTGCCGGGTCGCGACGGTCGAGAGGTCGCGCAGCCAGGCGAAGCTGTGCAGGTGATCGCCAAAGGGCGCGGAGCAGCCGGGACGCGCGAGGTCGAGCGTGTTGACGTCATGGCTTTCGCCGCGAAACACCAGCCGCCCGTCGAGCAGTGCATTGCCACGCGCAGGATCGCCCATGAACGGATCGTCGGTGACCGCGATCAGCTTGAGCGGGTGCCGCCCTTTGAGGCGCAGCGAATGGATCGGAGTGCGCCAGCTCAAGCGAAACAGCGTTTCGGAAATGCGGTCGGCAAGCGACAGGCCACGGTCGCCCCCGACCCGGATGAGCCTTTTGCCCTGCTCGATCCCGTCGCTGGCCGCCCCGTCGGCGGGCTCATCGCCGCCAATGCTCACCCCGCCCGCAACGCGGCGATGTTGTCCGCATAGGCAGACGGTCCGCCCTTGAACGCTGCGGTGCCCGCAACCAGCGCATCGGCACCTGCCGCGATCACCCGCGCGGCGTTGGTGCGATCGACCCCGCCATCGACCTCCAGGTCGATCGACCGGCCGCTGGTGTCGATCTTCGCGCGCAGCGTCGAGATCTTTGCCAGCTGGCTCTCGATGAACTTCTGTCCGCCGAAGCCGGGGTTGACGCTCATCACCAGGATCAGGTCGATCAGGTCCATGACGTGATCGACGACATCGACCGGGGTCGCGGGGTTGAGCACCACGCCGGCACGCTTGCCCAACGCCTTGATCGTCTGGAGCGTGCGGTGGAGGTGGGGGCCGCTTTCGGGATGGACCGACAGGCAGTCGGCGCCGGCGTCGGCAAAGGCTTCCAGCATCGGATCGACCGGGGCGATCATCAGATGGACGTCGAACGGCTTGGCGCTATGCGGGCGCAGCGCCTTGATGACGGCCGGGCCGATCGTGATGTTGGGGACGAAATGCCCGTCCATCACGTCGATATGGATCCAG
Source organism: Sphingomonas sp. (assembly GCA_051858935.1). GTDB lineage: Bacteria > Pseudomonadota > Alphaproteobacteria > Sphingomonadales > Sphingomonadaceae > Sphingomonas. Next base: position 230 of record JBHYGP010000200.1, on the reverse strand, counting down.
TCGGCCCCCGCCGCGTCGATCGCACGCACTTCCTCCCCCAATTTGGCGAAATCGGCGGACAGGATGGACGGGGCGATGCGGACCGGGTTCATGACCTTTCCTTTATCACCTCAAGGCTAGGCGGCAACTCGCATGAGGCGCACCATGAAAAAGCCGTCGAGCCCGCCTTGTTCCGCGAGCATGCCGGGAAGCGTGCGCAGCCAGCCACGCGGATGGGCGGAAACGCCTTC
>JBHYGP010000199.1:0-4365 GCA_051858935.1 Sphingomonas sp. | reverse complement strand
CCCGCCGACCTCGCCCACCACGCCTGCTTCCTCTACGCCAATGCGATCGGCGCCTGGCAGTTTCGAAAGGCCGATGGTGAGGAAGCCGCGGTGCGCCCCGCCGGCCCGCTGATCACCGACAATGGCGACGCAATGATGCCCGCCTTGCTCGCGGGCCTCGGCATCGCCCGCCTGCCCGATTTCATCATCGACCGCGAGCTGGCCGACGGCCGGCTGGTCGAGATTCTCGCCGACTGGTCGCCAATGAACATCGCGCTCCACCTGCTCACCCCGCCCAGCACCTTGCGCCCGGCACGGGTCGAGCTGGTGATCGAGTTCCTCTCGCAGCGCTTCAGGAACCTGTGCACGCGGGTGTGAGGTTACGGTATTTCCGCACCAGCAAAAACGCAAAGGGCCGGCCCGCATCGCTGCGGACCGGCCCCTTGCTTGGGTAGCTGAAACCCGACCTTAGAACTTCACCTCGGCCGCAATCGTGAACGAACGGCCACGCGGGTCCGCGACTCGCGGCTCCCACGAGCTGCCCGCACCGGTATTGCTGTCATAGGTGATCGCGAACGGCGGATCGGTATCAAAGATGTTCTTGATACCAGCGGTCAGCTTGAACTGATTGCCGATACGCTGCGTCACCGACAGGTTGTAGACGATATAGGCATCGACCCGCTCATTATAGCCGGGTCGCGTCGCGCTCTGGTTGTTGGTCAGGCTGGGAAGCCCGTTGTTCTGATAGCCGCTGCGATAGATCTGTGAGACGGTCACCGACGTATCCTCGGTGGCGTAGCTCACCCAAGCATTGTGCTTCCACTCCAAGCCCAGATCGCCGGCATAGCTGAACACGCCAACGATATCGTTATATGGGGCGGTCGGCAGGAAGCGTTCCTTCTTCTCCAGCAGCCAGGTGCCGTTCATGCCGATGTCAAACGCGCCACCCAGGCCATCGAACCCGCCGCGCAGTGCGAATTCAAGTCCCTTGGTGCGCCGCGACCCGATATTGTCGGCGGTCAGATCCAGCTGCGTGATGATGCCCCCGGTGCGGATGATACGGTCCGGGAAGAACTGATAATTGTCCAACAGCTGACGCAGGGTCAGCGCGCCAATCGTATCGTCGACCGCGATCGACCAGAAGTCCACCGAAGCGCTGAACCGCGGCATCGGGCGGAACACAACGCCGACCGAATATTGCTCTGACGTTTCGGGTCCGACATTCGGATTGCCGCCACTCAGGGAGTCAGGATTGATCGCCGCGCAGTTGGGATCAGTGGTGCTGACCACGCCGCTCGGGCAGGTCGAGGGATCGACCAGCGTGTTGGTTGTCGGGTTCGGGCTCAGCGTCTGACCGTTAAAGATCTGGTTGAACGACGGCACGCGGAAGCCGGTGTTGTAGGAACCGCGGATCATCAGCCAATCGACCGGCGTGAACCGTGCGGTCACCTTCGGATTAAACGTGCTGCCAAACCCGGTATAGTCATCGACGCGCCCGGCGACCGAGACTTCCAGCGCATCGAAGATCGGCACCAGCATCTCGGCATAAGCCGCCTTCACGTCGCGGCTCTTGTCCGTCAGCGCGTTGACGTTGTCGAACGCGACATTGAAAATCTCGGGCCGGTTGAGTTCAGCCTCAGCCGATCCGTTGAAGCTGTAGGTTTCCCGGCGATAATCCACGCCGACCGCGAGTTGCACCATGCCCCCGGGAAGTTCGAACAGCGACCCGGAGATCGACGCATCGAACTGCTTCACCTCGTAGCGGCCACCGTAAAGCGTCACGCCTTCTGCCGAAATGGCGTCCAATGCCGCCAGCGCCTGCGGGCTCTGCGTGATCGAGAACGGATTGAGAATGCCGCTATTCAACAGACCGACGATACCCGGAGCGGTCGCGCCAGGCGCGATGGGTGCGCGCGGATCCAGTCCGCCCGAAACCGCGCCCGCCACGCCCGACGCGTTGGCGCGTGCGGATGAGGAGAATACGCCGCGATAGTGGTAGCCGCTGCCCAGCACCGACTCCGACTCGCTGCGGGCATAGGACGCGCCGGCGCGATAATCCCATCCGTCGAACAACGGACCGTCGATGCCGATCGCACCGCGCAGCGTCTTGGTGCTGGTCTGATACTCACGCGGTCCGCACACTTCGCAGCGCCAGCGATAGGCGATCGGTCGACCGTAATTGCCCACTCCATCGACAGTGCGGTCGCCAACGGCACCAATCCCCGTGAACACGGAGGCATAACGATCGTAGATATCGTTATAGGTCGACGCGGTGAGCGCGTTCAGCGGATAATAGAGCGGCGTGGTGGTGGTGTTGCCCGAATACTGGTTCGCCGAAAACTGCTTGGACGAGTCCGCATCGGATCCCGTGAACTCGGCAAACAGCGTGTGCCTGCCCAGTGCAACAGTGCCGCGTGCATAGTAGGTGAGCGTTTCCAGCGGCTGCTGCAGGATCGCGGCGCGACCCGTGTCCCATGCGCAGGCGTAGCGTGCGCTCGAGTTGGCCCACAGCGCGTCATCATAGGCCATCCCGCCATCAAAGGAGTCACACCCCTCACCACCCGGCAGATCGAGATGGTTGATACCGCCATTGGCCGTGATCGTCGTGCCGGGAATCAGAAGCGGAACCCCGCTCAACAGGCTTCCGCTGGGAGCGAAGATCGAGTTGGCACCATTCGCGAACGCAGTCGCGATCGGCGTGCCGCGCGTATCGACCGACAGGCCACGCTCGGGCTGGTTCCCGTTGACGAAATCACGCTTCGAACCGCGCAGGATGCCGTTCCAGCTCTTGCTGATCGCACCCATGATGTTGAATCCGTCCGCCTTCAGATCACCATAGCCAGCGGTCGCCGACAGACGATAGATCGGCGAATCCCCGCGCTCGGTGATGTCGGTGAAGCCGTTCAGCGCCAGCCCTTCGAAATCGGTCTTGGTGATGAAGTTCATCACGCCGCCGATCGCGTCGGTGCCGTAGATCGCGGATGCGCCGTCCTTCAGAACCTCGACCCGCTCGATCGCGGCAAAGGGAATCTGGTTGACGTCAACCGCCGAGCCCTGAAGGCCGTGTGCGGCGACGCGGCGGCCATTGAGCAGGATCAACGTCGAAGCACTGCCCTGACCGCGCAGATTCGCGGACGACAGGCCGTTGGTGCCGCGCTGTGCGCCGCTGACCACGTCGGTGTTGGAAGCCAGATTGTCCGCGCCGTTACCGTTCGTGCTGAGCAACGAAACAAGTTGTTCGGGGCTGTTGATACCCTCGCGCGCGAAATCCTCATTGGTAAAGATTTCCAGCGGCAGCGCGCTCTTGGTCGGATCCTGCTTGATCCGCGACCCGGTGATCAGGATCTCGCGGTCACTCGCCTCTTCCTGCGCCGGCGGCGATGTCGGCGCGTCCTGCGCGAATGCCGGAACCGCGACGCAGCACGCCGTCACGAACAATGCGGTCTTGAACTTCATACCCCAACCCCCTTTTTGATCCGGCGCGCATTTTTGTGTCGGCTTCGCCGGAAACCGCGAAATTAATCACGCATATTCAATGTTAGCAAATGCAAAATATCAGCCACGCCTATAGCCCAAGGTTATATGCCGCAAGGTTGATCTTGACAGGAATTCGCCGGAATCGACTCTGGGCGCAACGCGGTGTCCGCGCCCGGTGATGCGCCGCGACTCGTGGATTCAGGCCGGTTAGTGCAAAATTAACCTTTTGCCTTCATACCAGCTTAGGTTAATGAATCAGTCGTGTTGTGCGCCACAGGGGGCCTGCAACCGGCACAGGGGAAATCAGCCGATGCGCGTGCTGCTGATCGAAGACGAACCGACGACCGCCAAGGCCATCGAGCTGATGCTCGCGACCGAAGGGTTCAATGTCTACACGACTGATCTGGGCGAGGAAGGTCTCGATCTGGGCAAGCTGTATGATTACGACATCATCCTGCTCGACCTGAACCTTCCCGACATGCACGGCTATGACGTGCTCAAAAAGCTGCGCGTCGCGCGGGTCCAGACCCCGGTCCTGATCCTGTCGGGCATCAACGAAATGGACAGCAAGGTCCGCTCGTTCGGCTTTGGCGCCGACGATTACGTGACCAAGCCGTTCCATCGCGAAGAGCTGATCGCCCGCATCCATGCCGTGGTGCGCCGCAGCAAGGGCCATAGCCAGTCGGTCATCCGCACCGGCAAGCTGGCGGTGAACCTGGACGCCAAGACCGTCGAGGTCGATGGTGCCCGCGTCCACCTGACCGGCAAGGAATATGCGATGCTGGAGCTGCTCTCGCTCCGCAAGGGCACGACGCTCACCAAGGAAATGTTCCTCAACCACCTCTATGGCGGCATGGACGAGCCCGAACTCAAGATCATCGACGTCTTCATCTGCAAGCTGCGCAAGAA
>JBHYGP010000198.1:0-4369 GCA_051858935.1 Sphingomonas sp. | reverse complement strand
CGCTCCGGGTCCGGGGCGATCCCCTGGGTCAGATAGAGATCGAGCGCCTCACGCAGGCGGGTGACGGAGGCGGTGTGCAGCCGATCCAGTTCGGCGACGATGGTTTCTGCTTGTGTCATCTTAAACGGCTAATGGGCCAGGATGACGTTGGCACGACCGGACGATGTCGCGCGCGCGACACGCCGGCCGCATGGACCGGCGTGTCCGAACGCTTCACTTGGTGTCGTCGTCCTTGTCGAGCAGCTTGCTGACACCGAACGCGGCACCGGCAACCGCAGCAGCCGCGCCGGCTGCAATGGCTGCGGCGGCGACGGGGTTCTTCTTGGCGGCGTCGACAACATCGTCGAACGCGCCGCTGATCGCTTCACCTGCGTCGGTGAGCGCTTCCTTTGCCTGGCTGAACAGCGTGTCTTCGCTGTCGGTGGTCGTTTCGGTCGTCGCCGGGGTGGCGGCGGGCTTGGTCTCGGTGGTCATTTCGGGGTCTCCCTTCCACAGTGACAACAGCTTCGCCGCACGCCGGTTCCGTCGTCAACGGCAAACCGGCGTACGACCGAAACGGTTAGAGGTTTTCGAGCAGATGCTCGGCCGAGCTCACCTTGAACTCGCCGGGGGCTTCGACGTGCAGCTGCTCAACGACGCCGTCATTGATCAGCATCGAATAACGCTGGCCGCGCGTGCCCATACCGAATTTGCTGCCGTCGAACTCAAGGCCGACCGACTTGGCAAAGGCGCCGTTGCCATCGGACAGCATTGTGACGTCGCCCGCGTCCGCGCTCTTGGCCCATGCGCCCATGACGAAGGCGTCGTTGACCGCGGTGCACGCGATTTCGTCGACGCCCTTGGCCTTCAGCTCCGCACCCTTTTCGACATAGCCGGGCAGATGGCGGGCCGAGCAGGTCGGGGTGAACGCGCCGGGGACGGAGAAGAGCGCGACCTTGCGGCCCGCGAAATACTCGTCCGAGCTGACCTGCTCGGGCCCATTTTCGGTGGCCTTGACGAAGGTGGTGCTGGGTACGCGATCGCCGATCTGGATCGTCATCTGGGTCTCCTCTCGCTCCGCGGAACTGCGGCTCGTCGCCCAAGTGGCATGATCGCGGCGATTTTCAAGCGTGGCGGAGCCGATCGTAGCGGACTATGTTGAAGCGAAATGGAAGAGAGCAGCTTTCTCACCGGGCAGATCCTGCTCGCTTTGCCGGGGATCGGCGATCCGCGGTTCGAACGCGCGGTGATTGCGATATGCGCACATGACGAAGAAGGCGCGCTGGGCGTCGGCATCGGGCAAGAGCTCGAGGGACTGGGCCTGCACGACCTGCTCGGCCAGTTCGAGATCGACCCGGGTGTCGCGCCGGACGCGCCGATCCATTTCGGCGGGCCGGTAGAGCCGCAGCGCGGGTTCGTGATCCATTCGACCGACTGGGGCGGGCAGGACACGATCGATGTCGCCGGACGCTGGGCGCTGTCGGGGACGATCGACGTTCTGCGTGCCATTGCCGACGGGACCGGACCGTCGCGCTGGATCGTCGCGCTGGGCTATGCCGGTTGGGCTGAGGGGCAGCTGGACGCGGAGATGACGCGCCACGGCTGGTTCAACGTCCCCGGCGATGCGGCGCTGCTGTATGACATCGACGCCGAACGGCGGTGGGAGTCGAGCTTCGCCCGATCCGGGATCGACCCGCGGCTGCTGGCGAACGACGCGGGCACGGCCTGACGGTTTTGCGCGCAATTGTCGGGCTGACATGCCGCACGGAGCAGGGCAGGAGCGGCGGATGACGCATCCGCTCGACCGCCCGATCTGGTCTGCCCTCACCACGGGCTGGGCGCACCTCGCCGAAGGGGGTGACGCCGCATGGCGGATCGACCGCGATATCGGGTTGTTCGGTGCAGCGGCTGACGACTCGGCTGAAAGTCTCGCTGCGCTCGCCGCCCTGGTCCCCGAAAAGGGCGAGCTGTGGCTGGTCGAGCGCGCGCCGATGAAGTTGCCCGAGGGTGTTCGGTTGGTCAAAGAGGGGCTGGCCGTCCAGATGGTGCTCGACAAGCTCGCCCCCAATACGCGCGCCACGCCGGAGATCATCCCGCTCGGCGATATAGACGGCGCCGAGATGTTCGCACTGGCGACCCTTACCGAACCCGGCCCCTATGTTCGCTACAGCCACCGGCTTGGCGGATTTGTCGGGGTGCGGGTCGCGGGCAAGCTGGTGGCGATGGCGGGCGAGCGGATGCGGATGCCCGGTTTTGCGGAGATCAGCGCGGTGTGCACCGATCCCGCCTGGCGCGGTCGCGGGCTGGCCGGGCATCTGACCCGCCATGTCGCGAACGCGATTCTTGCGCGCGGCGAGACACCGTTTCTGCATTGCTACGCGAGCAACACCGCGACGGTCGCGTTGTATGAAGCGATGGGGTTCCGCATCCGCACCGACATCCGCGCGCCAATTCTTGCGCGGATGCCGGCGGGGTAGAATGACTATTTCTTGGCCTTCGCCTCCGCCCGGATCGTCTCAGGTGAGGGGATGACGGGGGACAGGGCGGCGATCACCTCCTCCGCGTCGGCGAACATCGGCTCGGACAGCCCGGGATCGCCCTTGTTGCCGGTGATGAAGGCGGCATAGGCGACGCGGTCTGCGAACATCGGCAGCATCGCGAAGCCCTGATGCCCGCGTGACTTGGCGAGCAGCGCGGCGTGGAGCGCGTAAGCGGGGAACAGGGCGTCGAAATCCGCGCCATAATGGAACATGCGCTCCATCTTCAGCTTGGACTTGCTGTCATCTTTCAACTCGATCACCAGCTTGGACTTGTCCGTCCGCCACACCTGTTTGGACAGGCCGCGATAAGCCGCAGCGGAATCGACCGAGGGGATCAGGCGGAACAGCGTGGCATTGTCGGTGTCCTTGGCCAGCGCTTCAGCACGGCGGGTCTCCAGCCGCTCCTTCCAAAGCGCCTCCGGGTCGCGAGACAGGCCCCCAATCATCTCGTCCGCGGTCGCCCCGGTGCGGAGCCGCCTTGTCACTTCGACCACGCTGCCGAACGAGGCAGCGACCCATTGCGAACGCGCCGCGAACAGCCGTCGTGCCGCCGCGAGCTCGCCGCGTTGCGACTGGCGGATAATGGCGTGCAGGTCGAACAGCTCGACGATCTCGCTCGCGTCGCGTTCGGTATCGCCCGCGGCGCGGCGCTTGTCGGCATTTGCGCGCGCCTCGGCGATGCGGGTGTCGGAGAGTTCGGCATTGCCGGCGAGCGCCAGCGCGATGGCGGAGCGTGCCATAACTGCGCTGCTCCGCAACTCCGGCACTGTACGCTTGTTGAAATCGACATGCGCCTCGCGCACCGCCGCCGCGTCGGTGAATTGCCCCCATTCCTCAAGCCGCTCGGCCTGGCTCGCCACACCGATCCCGAGGCGGCTGCGCCATCCGTTGAACTCCGCTTCGCGCGGCGATTCGATGGGGTCGAGCAGGAGATATTCGGGAACGCGGAGCAACGGAGTGAACAGGAAGCGCGCATCATGCAGGTTGGCCAGGGCCGCATCGCGCGCCTCGAGCGTCTTGCCGGCGCGATACAAGGCCGCAGCGGCGATCAGGTCGAACGCGCGGCCCTGTGAGCGGACATAATAGGGGTTGGCCATGAACCCGGCAGCTTCGGCCTGCGACCGGGCGAGCGCCGCATCGGCGACCGCGCCGTCATAGTCCTTTGCCTCGATCCGGTGGATCGCGCGGCCAAGGATCAGGTTGATCCGGCGATAGTCGTTGGCTTCACGTTTCTCGCCGTCGATCAGCATCGAGCAGATCGAAACACCCTCTGCGCCGAACTTGCGCTTGTCGGGATCGGCATTTTCGGGGGGCGGGGCGAAGAGCGCGAGCAGGGTGATCGCGCCGATCAGTCGGGCTGCCGTCTCACCGGCGCTCATATTGTTGGGATTGCCGTCGCACTGGACGTGAAGCGACGGGACCTTCTCCGCCTTTGCCGCCTGTGCCAGTGCCGGGGCAGAGCCCGCGCACGCAACCATCAGCGCCAGCGCCGCAGCGCCGGTGTCCGACCGAATCTTCATTGAATCCTCCCCCAGAACCCCTTCGGACTACGAAGTGACAGCGGGCGTTTTCGCTGTCAACGCGACGATTTAGCGGTCCCTCTCGGAGTTCATATAAAGATATCTTTATGTTTCATTTGCGCTGCGGCCGCCGATCGGCTAGGGGCGCGGGCACAGCCGTGGGCGTGCCGCGGCGATTCAATTCATTAGCCGGAGAAAGATCGTGGCCACCGTGCTCGACAAGACCGATTACGTCATCAAGGACATCAGCCTCGCCGCGTTCGGCCGCAAGGAAATCGAAATCGCCGAAACCGAAATGCCGGGCCTGATGGCGCTGCGCGAGGAATTCGG
>JBHYGP010000197.1:2726-4380 GCA_051858935.1 Sphingomonas sp. | reverse complement strand
CGCAAGAGGCGATAGGGCATCGCCGTCCTCCCCCGCCGTCGCCTTCGGCGCCCCCTCCCCCCGGCGGGGGGGGATTATCTAGGCCGCCGCCGCCACCTTCTTCCGCCGGATCTTCGGACTCCCCGATTGCAGCACCCCGCGCCGGAACAGCCGCGCGGCGATCGTCACGGTGATCACCACCCACAAGGCCTGCCACGCCAGCGCCGCGAAGTGGCGCCACAGCTCGGGCGAGTTCGCCGCGCGTGCCGCCATCGCAAAGGGCGAGCTGAACGGGAACAGCTCCGCCGCGGTCGCGACCCAGCTGTCGGGGCTTCCCGCAGCAATCGCGGCAAGGCCGAACATCGCGACCTGAAAGATCGTGATCGGCAGCGACATCATCTGCAGCTCGCGCTGCGTGCTCGCCTGCGCGCCCAGACCCAGGAACACCGCGCCAAGCAGCATATAGGCCATCACAAAATAGGCGAGGAACAGCAGGACATAGGGCACCATGCCGACCGCCGGCCCGATCTCCGAAAGCCCCGCGGCCAGGCGCGGCGGCATCACTGCAGCAGCATTCGCGCCCAGGTTGACCACCACCGTTCCCCAGAACAGCAGGAACAGGATCGCCACCCCGAACATGCCGAGCAGCTTGCCAAAGAACACGCTTTCCAGCGGTACGGCGGCGGCGAGGATTTCGATCACCTTGTTCGATCGTTCCTCCGCCATCGTCCCGACCACCTGCCCCGCGAGCATCAGCGAGACGATGAACAGCGCGAAGACCGTGAAGAACGCCGCCTGACCCTGGCCGCTGGCCGAGGTGGTGGTGCGCGAAACGACGGTCTTGGTCGCCTCGCTCAGCGGTGCGTCGGTCCCGGCGCGCTCGGCGCGGAGAACCTGGCTGGCCAGTTCGGCGAGATATTCGGCGGATCGCGGGCCATTCTCGACATGCAGAATCTGCGGGCGCTCGAGCGGCCCGTACATCACCGCATAGGTATCGATCCCCTTGCGATCGAACATCGCTTTCGCCTGCGCGCGCGGATTGGCGGTCGGTGCCTCGACGATCAGGTCGGCGGGCTGGCTCGCCGTCGAAAACATGCGGCGTAGCTGCTTGTCCATCGCCACCGCGCTGCGCGCCTGTTCGCCACTCGCGATGAACACGATGCGCGACTTCGAATCGCCGCTTTTCGCCATCGTCGCCGCGCCCATCCCTCCGACCGTGCCAAACGCCAGCATCATCAGCGGCGCGAGCAGGAACAGCAGGAAGGTGGGGGTAAACACCGTCGCCACAAAATCGCGGCGCGCGATGGTCATCGTCTGGCGGACCAGTCGGGGAAATCCGTTCATGCCGCTGCCGCCTCTTCCAGTGCCTTGGCGCCGACGATCCGCACGAACACATCGTGCAGCGACGGGCGTTCGATCGACAGGCCCGAAATGCCGTATCCCGCGTCGATCAGCCTGACCAGCAACGCCTCGATCCCCTCGTCCGGCATGGTGAAGCGCCACCCGCCGTCGCCATCCTCGACCGCATCGCCGGGGAGCAACGCGGCGATGCCGGCGTCATTATGGTGCGGCACATAATGCGCCTTGTGCGGCATCGTGCCGCGCGCATCGGCCATGCTGCCCTCGAACCGCACCTTGCCGCAAGCGCAACCGCCCGTGATGATTGCCATATCCC
>JBHYGP010000197.1:0-2716 GCA_051858935.1 Sphingomonas sp. | reverse complement strand
CGAACCGCACCTTGCCGCCCGCGATGATCGTCAGCCGGTCGCACAACCGCTCGGCATGCGCCATCACGTGGGTGGAAAACAGGATCGTCGCGCCGCGATCGCGCTCGGCCAGGATCAATTTCTCCAGTCGCTCCTGATTGACCGGGTCGAGGCCCGAAAAGGGCTCGTCGAGCACCAGCAGATCGGGCTGATGCACCACCGATCCCAACAGCTGGACCAGCTGCGCCATGCCCTTGGACAATTTGCGGATCTTCTGGTCGGTGGCATGGCCCAGCCCTGCCGCCTCCATCAGCTCGACCGCGCGCTTGCGCCCGGTCTTCCAGTCCAGCCCGCGCAGCGCACCCATGAAGGCAATCGCATGCGTCGCCTTCATGCTCGGGTACAGGCCGCGCTCCTCGGGCAGATACCCGACGCGGTCGCTCATCTCGCGCGGGCGGTCACTGCCCAGCATCGTGCGCTCGCCGTCATCGGGTTCGATGATGCCCAGCAGCATGCGCAGCGTCGTGGTCTTGCCCGCGCCATTGGGGCCGAGCACGCCATAGATCATGCCCTTGGGCACCGCGATATCGACGCCGTCGACCACGCGGCGGTCGCCGAAGCGTTTGACGAGGCCTTGGGCGGTGACCGCCAATTCGTGATGCAACTGGAATCCCCTCGCTTGGCTTACCGTGGTAGCGGGGGGTGATGCATGAGCGCAAGTCACTCGAACTCCTAATCCGCGAGAAGGCGGCGGAACTCGGTTTCGCTGCCTGCGGCTTCGCGTCCGCCGACGCCGCCCCGTTGGCCGGAAAGCGGCTGCGCGAGTGGCTCGCCGACGGTCGTCACGGCGACATGATCTGGATGGAGGAGCGTGCGCATCACCGCGAAAGCCCTGCCGGCCTCTGGCCCGAAGTGCGCAGCGTGATCGCGCTCGGCATGAGCTACGCCCCCGCGCTGGATCCGCTCGCGCTGGCGGAGGAGGGGGAGCGCGGCCGCATCTCGGTCTATGCGCAGGGCGCGGACTATCATGACGTGGTCAAAAAGGCGCTCAAGGCGCTCGGCCGCTGGCTGGCGCAGGAGGCGGGGTGCGACCTCAAGGTGTTCGTCGACACCGCCCCGGTGATGGAAAAGCCGCTGTCGGAGGCTGCGGGGCTGGGCTGGCAGGGCAAGCACACCAATCTGGTCAGCCGGAGCCATGGCAGCTGGCTGTTCCTAGGCGCGATCTACACGACGCTCGACCTCGCCCCCGACACGCCGGGCCGCGACCGCTGCGGGTCGTGCGACGCCTGCCAGCGTGCCTGCCCGACCGACGCCTTCCCCGCGCCTTACACGCTCGATGCGCGGCGCTGCATTTCCTACCTCACCATCGAGCATAAGGGGCCGATCCCGGAGGAATTTCGCGCAGGCATCGGCAACCGCATCTATGGCTGCGACGATTGCCTCGCGGTCTGCCCGTGGAACAAGTTTGCGCAGGTTGCCGCGCGCAACATGGCCTTCGCCCCGCGTGCCGAACTGACCGCGCCCGAACTAACCGACCTGCTCGCACTTGACGATGCCGGGTTCCGGCAGGTGTTCTCCGGCTCCCCGATCAAGCGCATCGGCCGCGACCGCATGGTCCGCAACTGCCTGATCGCGGCGGGCAATAGCGGCGATCCGACATTGCGCCCCGCAGTCGCGGCGCTGGTGGACGACCCCGATCCGGTGGTAAGCGAGGCGGCAGACTGGGCGCTCATGAAGCTCGGCGGATAGGGGAGGGTGCGATGCGCGCGTTTCAACTGTTGCTGATCGCGCTGTGGCTGGCTCTGGCGATTTACACCGGCGTGGTGATCGCGCGGCACGGCATCGACCTGCTTCCGGTGTTCTTCGGCGACATGGCGCGGGTCGCATGGCCGGGGCAGTTCAACCTCGATTTCCTCTGCTTCCTGGTGCTCTCGGCGCTATGGACGGCCTGGCGCAATGGCTTTTCGGCGGGTGGCCTCGCACTCGCGCTCGTCGCCTTCTTCGGCGGCGCGGGTTTCCTCCTCCCCTATCTGCTGTGGCTGACGATCAGCACCCGCGGCGACATGCGCCGTGTGTTGCTGGGTGGCCGAGCCTAGCGCCACTCTTAGCCCCTCCCGCTTGCGGGAAGAGTTGGGGAGGGTCTTCTTCTTTCTATTCTGCCCCGCGTCGCGCCTAACGCCCCGCCCGGCTCGCCCGGATCGCCGCCGCACAGCTCGCCTGATCGATCGGCGCACCATTGCGCTGACGCGTCTCGGCAAAGGTCACGACCGGGTCCCCACGCCCCGATTTGGGCGGGTAGAGATAGGCGTCGAGCACGCAGATCGGCCCGCCAAATTGCAACTTGCGCGCGCTGCCCTCGGTCACGTCGAGGATCGGGCGGCCGAACTGCGCGACCAGCGCATTGGCGCTCGCGCCGATCACGCTGGTCAGCGCGGCCATGCCCGGCGGGGGGACCGGCACCGGCGCGGCGCGGCCGGGGGGCGGGACAACGCCACCCCCGCCACAAGCGGACAACAGGGCCAGGGCGGATACCGCCGCAATCACTCTCACTTGGCTTTTCTCCGGTGAAACAAATGCGTCGCCATCGCTGCCCCGACGATCGGCGCGATCAGATTGGCAAACGGGATGAAGAACAGGCCGGTCCCTGCCGCGCCGGTCGCAAAGCGCGCCATCCGCGTCGTCCCGCGCCAGCGTTGCAGGTCGCGCGCCGGCATGTGCCGCACCGCCACCATATCCC
>JBHYGP010000196.1:0-4387 GCA_051858935.1 Sphingomonas sp. | reverse complement strand
ACCGAGGAAACGCGCTATTACCTCAACGGCATCTTCCTGCCCGTCGCTGACGACATGCTGAAGGCCGCCGCGACCGACGGGCACCGCCTCGCCCGCGTCACCGTGCCGCGCCCCGAGGGTGCGGAAGCGATGCCCGACGTGATCGTTCCGCGTAAGTGCGTCGCCGAGCTGCGCAAGCTGCTCGACGAGGTCGACGGGTCGGTCGGCGTGTCGTTGTCGGGATCGAAGATCCGCTTCGACCTGGGCGCCGCGATCCTGACGTCGAAGCTGATCGACGGCACCTTCCCCGATTACAGCCGCGTCATCCCGACCGGAAACGACAAGATCCTCAAGATCGACCCCAAGAGCTTCATGCAGGGCGTCGATCGCGTCTCGACCATCGCGACCGAAAAAACCCGCGCGGTAAAGATGGCGCTCGACCGCGACCGGATCACCTTGTCGGTCACCAGCCCCGACAACGGCACTGCGGCCGAGGAAGTCCCCGGGGAATATGCCGCGCAGCCGTTCGAGATTGGGTTCAACTCGCGCTATCTCATGGACATTCTCGGGCAGATCGAAAGCGATCTGGTCGAGGTCCACCTCGCCGACGCCGCCGCGCCGACCCTGATCCGTGAGAATGACAAGTCGCCTGCGCTGTACGTGCTGATGCCGATGCGGGTGTAAACCCGCACTTGCACCGTTCTGCGTAATCACTTATTTACACGACTGTCAGTAAGGACGGTCGGATATGGCTACGCAAGCAATCGACTGGGGTAAGCCCCGCAAACGCGAATGGGGAACGGCGCTGACCGCGCTGCGCCGCCTTCTCGCCAATGGCGACGACACGGTGCAGGTGTTCCGCATCATGCGCGCGCTCAATGGCGACACGGTGGGGCAGAATTACCGCAAGCTGCTGACCACGCCCAATGGCGGGCGGATCGCGTATCGCCGCACCGAACTGGCTGAGAAATTCTCCGACCGCGCCTGGCTCGATTCGCTCCCGGAGGGCAGCGTCGGCGCAGCATATCGCGCCTTCCTGGACCGCACCGGCTATTCGGCGCAGGGGCTGGCAGAAGTCAGCTATACCGACGCCGATGTCGAGCGCGATGTCGAGCACCCGCACGCCTGGTATGGTCGCCGCGAGCGCGACATTCACGACATCTGGCACGTCATCACCGGTTATCAGGCCGACGAGCCGCTGGGCGAGGCGTGCCTTGTCGCCTTTTCCTACGCGCAGACCGGCGGCCTTGGCTGGGCGTTCATCGCGCTCGGTGCGGCGGTGAAAAGCCTGCGCGTCACCGGCTCACGCAGCTTCGCCAAGGCGGTGCGCGAAGGCTATCGCCACGGCAAGGCGGCGGGCTGGCTGTCGGGCGAAGACTATGAGCTATTGCTCGCCGAGCCGCTCGACGCAGTGCGCGCGCGGCTGAACATAGGCGACCCGGTGCTGTATCGCGCGGCGCAGGCCGAGCTGCGCGACAAGGGCGTGCAGGGAATCTAGCCTACCGCTGCCCCCCGCGCATCGGGCTATCGTCCTCGATCGGGGTGAGCACCTTCAAATCGTCGCGCAACGTCTTGCGGTCGTGCACGGTCGGTGGAAGCATGAGCACGCCGCCGCGAAAGCTCGCCGGACCGAAACGCGCGAGCCGGTACAGCTCCAGCGCCTGCCCCGCCTCGCCGCGTACCGACAGGCGCAGCAGCGTCCCTTTACCGAACATCTCCGCCGCCGCCTTGGCGACGTTGCGGCGCGTACCTCCCGGCTCCAGCGCAGCGACGTCGGCGGGTGCCATATGCATCCGAACCAGCCGTCCGACCGGCGCAAGGTCGGCATCGTTCGACATCACAGCCTCCAGCCCGTTCGGACGCGGATCGCCGATCGCGCTCAGACGCCAGACCTTGCCGGTGCGCCCGCCAACCTCTTCGGTGCCGACCATAACGACGCGGAACTTCACCTCCGGGCGCGGCGTGAGGTGCATTTCGCGACCGTCGGACAGACGAATGACGCGCGTTCCGTCATCACGCAACTCGCCCGATGCCTTCGCCGCCGCTTCTGCCGCCGCCGCGCGCTTGCGAGCGATCTCCGCCGCATCGGACAGGGCCGCCATGACATCGGCGCGCAGCGCGGCGACCGGCTCCATCTTGTACTTGCGCTTGTCGATCGCGACGCGACGCTCGTTCATCAGATAATCCTGGCCGTCGCGGACGACGATGCCGCGACGCTTGCCCGCCCACAGCCGCGCATTGCCATCGTCGTCGAAGTTGATCGTGATCGCGTCGGCGCGCCCCTCCTTGCTGTAGCTCGCCTCGATCCCGTCGATCACCCGCGTCGCCGGATCGCCCCCGCATCCGGCCGTGCCGAGCAGGATTGCCGCCAGAATCAGTCGCTTCATAAGTCCCCCCGGACGCTTTCGCCGCTTGGACGCTATCGCGGGCCACGCCGGAACGCTAGACGCCGCTGATGGCCCTGACCCGCCTCGTCCTGACCGATTTCCGCAACCATCGCGACACGATCCTTAATGTCGGGACCGGCTTCGTCGTGCTGGCCGGGGACAACGGCGCGGGAAAGACCAATGTGCTGGAGGCGGTGTCCCTGCTCGCCCCCGGCCGCGGGCTGCGCCGCGCGCCGCTGACCGAAATGGCGCGACAGGGTGGCAGCGGCGGGTTCGGGGTGGCGGCGCAACTCGATGGTGAGGTCGAGATCGGCACTGGCACGCAAGCGACCGCACCCGAGCGCCGCATCGTCCGGGTCAATGGCGCAACCGCCGCGGCGACATCGCTCGGCGAGTGGCTGACCGTGCTGTGGCTCACGCCCGCGATGGACCGGCTGTTTGCCGAACCGGCGAGCGAGCGACGGCGCTTTCTAGACCGGCTCGCCCTCGCGCTCGTCCCCACCCATGCCCACCACAGCGCCCGCTACGAAGCCGCGATGCGCGAGCGCAACCGCCTGCTCGGTGCGGAGGAGCCCGCCGATCCCGACTGGCTCACCGCACTGGAGGCGCGGATGGCCGAGCATGGCGCAGCGATCGACGCGGCGCGACGCGCCACCGTCGTCCAACTGTCCGAACGCCTGATCGCACAACCCGAAGGACCGTTCGCCCGCGCCGGCCTTGCCATCGAGGGCGACGACGCCACCGACCTAGCCGCGCGCCTGCGCGTCGGTCGCTCCCGTGACGCCGCCGCCGGGCGCACGCTGACCGGCCCGCATCGTCAGGATCTTGCGGTCACGCATCTCGGCAAGGGTCAGGCCGCACATCTCTGCTCGACCGGCGAGCAAAAGGCGCTGCTACTCGCCATCGTCCTCGCCCATGCCGAACTGGTCGCCGACCGCACCGGTCGCGCCCCAATCCTGCTGCTCGACGAGGTCGCGGCGCACCTCGATCCCGCCCGCCGCGCGGCGCTGTTCGAACGGCTGACGGGCCGCGGACAGGTGTGGATGACAGGCACCGAGCCGGCACTGTTTGCCGAGGCGGGGGCGGCGATTCGGCTCACCGTTCACGACGGCGCGATCCACGCCGCGTAGGGCCCATTTCGCTTCCGTTTTGTGACGGTCGACCCTATATGCTGGGCATGGCATCCGACGATAACAACACCACCGATTCCGCCCCCAACTCCAACGCTTATGGCGCCGACAGCATCAAGGTCCTCAAGGGCCTCGACGCGGTGCGCAAGCGGCCCGGCATGTATATCGGCGACACCGATGACGGGTCGGGCCTGCACCACATGGTGTTCGAGGTCAGCGACAACGCGATCGACGAAGCGCTGGCCGGGCATTGCGACAAGATCATCATCCAGCTGAACCCCGATGGCTCGGTTTCGGTCGAGGATAATGGCCGCGGCATTCCGACCGGCATCCACTCCGAAGAAGGCGTTTCGGCGGCCGAGGTCATCATGACCCAGCTCCACGCCGGCGGTAAGTTCGAAAACACCTCGGACGACAATGCCTATAAGGTCTCGGGTGGTCTGCACGGCGTTGGTGTGTCGGTGGTCAACGCGCTGTCGGAATGGCTCGATCTCAACATCTGGCGCGATGGCGAAGAACATTACATGCGCTTCGCCTATGGCGATGCGACGGCACCGCTCAAGGTGATCGGCCCGGCCAATGGCAAGAAGGGCACGCGCGTGACCTTCCTCGCCTCGACCGAAAAGACGCCGGGCGATGGCGGCACCTTCAAGAACCAGATCGAATATGATTTCGACAAGCTCGAGCACCGTTATCGCGAACTGGCGTTCCTGAACTCGGGCGTGCGCCTGTTCCTGCGCGATGCGCGGCACGAAGAGGTCAAGGAAGTCGAACTGTTCTACGAAGGCGGGATCGCCGCTTTCGTGAAGTGGCTCGACCGCAACAAGTCGCCGTTGTTCCCCGAGCCGATTTCGGTAACCGGACAGCGCGACGATATCGGCATCGATGTCG